>NZ_JAUBSX010000134.1:0-10934 GCF_036704885.1 Microcoleus sp. F4-D5
GGTTACTTATTATCTCGGATGATTCACTTTTATCCCCTCCATCTGCCTATGTGCCAGTTGGGGGTGCGGAATGTGGGATCCAACAGAAAGAGTGTGGGAATACATCAAAGAATTTTTAGCTTGGTTAGTCTTTAGTAATCTTGACGAACTCCGCGTAAAAGTTCAGGAAATTTTATCATCTTTAACAAATAATGTCATTGGTTTTCTCACAGGATGGTCTTGGATCTTACATTCTTTATCTCTAGCACATCTTTAGAAAAATGGTATTAGGAATGCTGAAGGCGATAACAGCAGCAATTACGGCGAGGGCAAGTCTGATTAACACTTGCCGCTTCAGGAGTTTGGGACGGGGCGATTCCCTTCGGGATAGCTTCGCTTGACCCGCATTTGCAGACATTATGCAGTTCTTTACTAAAAGTCTCACTATTTATGTTTGCAATAATATTATCCATTTTGGGTTTTTTTGTCACTTATTTCAATAAGTCAGTCCTGGACGAACCAAAACCTGGTTTGGACGCCAAATCGGAAGTTATAAGCCTTAAGGCATAAACCTAGTTGTTGACCGCAAGCATCCAGGATACAGGTCTCCGGATTCATTCCGAAAGCAGACTCAGGACGGAGAAATTAAAAACCTGTATCCGATAAACAAGCATCCGAATTTATCTCGCGCAAGTCAATGCTTCAATTCTAAAATCTAAAATCTAAAATCTAAAATCGATTGACCCGCCTGCGTAACTTGTACAGGTGAAATTACTGAGGTTTTTGTCGCCCTCATCTGCCCGTGTAATTGCCATCACAAAAAAAATCGCCAAATGTCACATGATTTCTGCTACTTACAGCACAACTTTAGAAGGTAATCGCGGTTTATAATAATATTGATTAGTTCAGGAAACAAGTTTTCAGGCGAGGTTAAAGCAATGGTAGCAAATTCAAATTTTTTATATCCTCAAACTCGCTATTACGGTGAAGTAAAGCCAGAGAATTTGGTATTTAATGCGAATTTACAAGAGTTTTCTCAGCGAGTGGGTTACATCAGTTCCTTGACATCGAACGGTAAAATCTCTGTGGAACAGGCATTTACTCAGATCCAAACACTGTGGGAACAGGTGGAACAGTCGAAAAAGCAGTTGGGAATTGGCGAAAATCCATTTTCAGCTTGAATAATTAGCGGTTGGGTGGGAAGTAGAGTTACGCGCCATGGATGCCGATCGATTATTCCACAGCTTAAGATGAAAAAGTAGCTAGTGGCATCGACCTTTTTGCCTATGAGTTCCGACCTAGTTCCTCTCCTTCCCAAAGTATCCGTCGGCCGCCGTGCCGCGGCCCTCTGCATCGACGGAATCGCAGTTGGGCTGCCCAGTTTGCTTCTGGGCAATAATGCGATCGTCCAAACCATATTTTTTGTCCTGCTGTGGCTGATCCTGCGCGTAGCCATCGTCAGGAAAAACCAAGGTCAAAGTCTCGGGCGCTGGGCCTTAGACATGAAAATTGCCGATACCAGATTCCAACGGACTCCCGGACTGCAAGAACTGTGCAAGCGCGAGGCATTGCTGGGCCTTTGCGCCGCCTTAGCCTTCGCAGGTATACGGGGACTCACATCTACCAACGCCGCCGTCTTGCTGCTGATGCTGCCCCTGGCGATCGACTGCAGCGTTGCCCTCACCTCCGCCGAAAGATTTCCCCAAGCTTTCCACGATCGCATCGGCGGGACGATCGTCGTCGGCACCCGCCGCGGCTACTCCCTCGACATCAAAGTTAGAAGATTGCTTGACCAAGTGCAGAGCAATGTGAGAAGATAATAAATTGTGTTTAAATTAGTCGAAATTTATTTAGAATTATGGCTAAAGGCGTCCGCATCATAATTACTCTAGAGTGTACTGAGTGCCGTACAAACGCAAGCAAACGCTCAAAAGGCGTTTCTCGGTACACCACCACCAAGAACCGTCGGAACACGACGGCGCGGCTGGAACTAAACAAGTTCTGCCCCCACTGCAACAAGCACACTGTCCACAAAGAGATCAAGTAGTGATTAGTCATTAGTGATTAGTCCTCAGTTATTAGTGATTAGTCCTCAGTCATCAGTTGTTGGCAATTGATATTGCTTTGCGAAAAGCAGATAACTAACAAATGCTTTCCTGACGGCTAGCAACTAACAGTCAACAGTCAACAGTCAACAGTCAACAAACAACAGTAAACAAACGACAAACCATGACTTACTTTCGCCGGCGCGTTTCGCCCATCAAACCAGGAGACCCGATCGACTACAAAGATGTCGATTTGCTCAAAAAATACGTCACAGAACGCGGTAAAATTCTGCCCCGCCGGATTACCGGTTTGACTGCAAAACAGCAGCGAGACCTGACCAGAAGCATCAAAAGAGCAAGAATTGTAGCTTTGATGCCCTTCGTAAACCAAGAAGGTTAACAGGATTTGGGATTTTGGGTTTTAGATTTTGGACTGGGAATAAGACTTGCGCGAAAACAACTGCGGTGTTTCTGTCATTAAGAGTGCAGCAAGAATGCAGCGAAATAATAATCGCGAAATAGGGTTGAGCGTCGCGGCGGCGCAAGTCTTAATCACAAGTCAAAAGTTAAAAAATAAGCAATAAAAAGAACAACTTTTTAGATTTTAACTTTCACAATTGACCAGAAAAATTGCCAATATCCAAAATCTAAAATCGCAAGCTCGAAACTCGATAAGTGGCTACTGTAAAAATCCAAAATCTCAAATATAAAGCTGGCAAGTGGAGAAGGGAACGTTAGTAGAATTTAGAGTGCACGGCGACCGCCGTCTGGCAGTTGCCGATCGCCCCGACGGCAAGAAAAACTGGGTGGTGGTAGACGAAAACGGTCAACCGCACAGCATACCGCCCAAACAAATCACCTACGAAGTAGTCGGAGAAACTTACAAACCATCCGATATTCCCAAATTTCTCAAAGAAGTAGAAGCCTACTCAGATCCGTCGAGTTTGGAAGTAGCTTGGGAACTCCTAGTCGGTGACGGAGAAACGACAGATCCCGAATCCCTGGCAAAGCTGCTATTTTCTCAGAGTAGTCCGGCCCAGTGTTACGCTGCTTACTGTTTGCTATCAACAGATAAGCTGTATTTCAAACAAAAGGGCGATCGCTACGAACCGCGACCGGCAGCCCAAGTAGCCGAAATCAAACACCAGCAGGAAGTAGAACAGCAGCGACACCAAGAATCCCAAGGATTTTGGGATCGAGTCAAACAGCGGCTGGCAGGAAAAAATGTAGATTGGGAACACAGCGATCGAACTCGCCTCGACGCCCTAGAACGCTTTGCCATCCTCGGAGAAGAAGCAACGCACCGCACCCCAGCCTTAGAAACTTTAGCCAGCTTACAACGGTCCGAAAACCCCGAAGCAGCATTTGGCCTCCTAGTCGAGCTCGGCCTCTGGAGTACCCACGAAAACCTGTTTTTGCGGCGCAGCCAAATTCCCCTACAATTCTCCGCAAAGGTATTAGAAGTGGCCCAACGCTGCCTAGAAAATCCCCCAACCGACTCCGACACAAATCGTCTCGATTTAACTCATCTCAAGGTTTACACGATCGACGACGAAAGCACCACCGAAATCGACGACGGCCTCAGCTTAGAATTCCTCGAAAACGGCCAGCAGCGCCTGTGGATACACATCGCCGATCCCACCCGCCTGCTATCCCCCGGAGACGAACTCGACCTCGAAGCCAGAAAGCGCACCACTACGGTTTACCTGCCCACGGGAATGATCCCCATGTTTCCCTCAGCTTTGGCAACCGGGCCGATGAGTTTAATTCAAGGTCAAGAGTGCAGCGCTCTCAGCTTCAGCGTCACCTTAGACGAAACCGGCGCGGCTCAAGATTACAGCATCCACATCAGCACCGTAAAACCCACCTACCGCTTGACCTACGATGACGTAGACGAAATGCTGGAGTTGGGAATCGAAGCAGAACCGGAAATAGCAGCGATCGCCTCTGCGGCAAAACTGCGGCAAAAATGGCGGGAAGCCCAAGGCGCGATCAGCATTTTCATGCCAGAATCCGTCATCAAAGTCAACGGCGACGACATCAAAATCTACGTCATCGACGACTCCACAGCCCGGATGCTAGTAGCCGAAATGATGATTTTAGCCGGCGAAGTAGCCGCCCGCTACGGTCAAGCTCACAGCCTGCCCATACCATACCGCTATCAGCCACAGCCCGAACTCCCTCCCGATGAAGAATTGTTGGCCGTGCCTGCCGGCCCCGCCCGCGCTTGCGCCGTGCGCCGCTGTATGCCCCGCAGCGAAATGGGCCTCACCCCCGGACGCCACGCCGGCTTGGGTTTGGAATTGTACACTCAAGTTACTTCCCCAATCCGCCGCTATACCGACTTGCTGACTCACTTCCAAATCAAAGCGCACCTGCGGGGCGAACCACTGCCTTTTTCGGCTGAAGAAATACAGGACATTGTGATGTGTCTCGGCACCGCAGTTAAAGAAGCATCCACTGTCGAACGCCAAACTAACCGCTATTGGGGATTGGAATATTTGCGGCGTAACCCGGATGAAGTTTGGGAAGCTTTAATGCTGCGCTGGCTGAGGGAAGACAGCAATCTCGGATTGATTTTATTGGAAGAGTTGGGTTTAGAATTGGCAATGCGATTTGGTCGATCGGTCGAAATAGGCGATCGGCTAGAAGTCAAAGTCACACACTGCGATCCGCGATCGGATGTCATTAACTTCCAAGAAATGATTTTTGAAGCAGCACAATAGGATTTGAGATTTGAGATTTTGGATTGCGAAAATCTTAGTGACAGGATTTACGAACCTGGGGCTGGAAACCCAGTTTGTTTAGTTTTTGTACGTAATTCTGGATCGAGTAGAAAACCAGTAAAAATTGGCAATTTTTACCGCAGCCTAGTAATCTAAAATCTAAAATCTAAAATCTAACATCACAAAATGCCCAATTCAATTAGCCAAGTTCAGCCGCCGCTGGAATTCATACCCCCAGCCTACAACCCGCTAGTGATGCAAGGCTGCCAGCAAATACTCCCCTGGTGGCTGCGATTTCGGACGAGTATCAGCCACGTTCAAGCCGAAAACGTCGAAACCCTCGCCGAACTATTCCACCAATTTCAAAATCAGAAAGTTCGCTTCTTGCTGGCCTTCCGCCACCCCAACTCAAACGATCCCTACTGTTTGGGACAACTAATTTGGAAACTCGTTCCCCAGGCGGCGCGGGCCAAAGGCATTCCCCTAAAATTTCCCGTACATTCCCACTTTATCTACGATCGCGGCATTCCTCTCTGGGCCGGTGCCGGCGTCGGCTGGCTGTATTCCCACCTCGGCGGCACTCCGATTGTGCGCGGCAAAATCGATCGCGTCGGATTGCGATCTGCCCGTAATTTATTTGCCAACAGCCAATTTCCGATCGCCGCCGCCCCAGAAGGCGCCACCAACGGTCACAATGAAATAGTTAGCCCCCTGGAACCGGGAGTTGCTCAAATGGGCTTCTGGTGCGTTGAAGATTTGCTGAAAGCCGGACGCACTGAAAAAGTTGTAATTGTGCCGATCGGCATTCAATACCGCTATGTCGAACCACCTTGGCAACCCCTAGAAAAACTTTTAACTCAATTAGAAATAGATTGCGGATTGCCACCATTAGATAGTAGCAATAACGCCAATTATCCTCCCAAAATCACAGCTTCAACAGACCCAAATCACAACTTCCAATATATGCGCCTAATTAGATTGGGCAGCCATTTACTAGAAGTAATGGAGCAGTTTTATACCCGTTTTTATCATCAAAATTTCCTGTCAAAAACCGGGAATGTAAGTTCGCTGCAAATACCGGGGGGCAAGGCAGATAAAGCGGTCACAGAAAAAGTTTTTACAGCGAGACTGAAAGCACTTTTAGACGTGGCGCTACTTGTAGCAGAAGAATATTTCAACTTAAAGCCCAAAGGCAGTTTGATAGACCGTTGCCGCCGTCTAGAACAAGCAGGCTGGGAGTATATTTATAGAGAAGATATCAAAGATATTGCAGCACTTTGTGCTTTAGAAAGAGGATTAGCCGATCGCCTCGCTGAAGAAGCAAGTCTTCGGATGTGGCATATGAGACTTGTAGAAAGTTTCGTATCCGTCACCGGCCGGTACGTCCAAGAAAAGCTGACCGCAGAACGTTTGGCAGAAACAACTTTACTGCTGTGGGACGTACTAACTCGCATCAAAGGGGGAAATCCTTTCGGCCGCCCCAAGTTGGGCAAACAGCAAGTACAAATGACCGTGGGCGAACCGATATCAGTGAGCGATCGTTGGGATGGATATCAAACCAGCCGCCGGTTAGCAGTTGCCGAACTCACTCAAGATTTGCAATCAGCTTTAGAAGCAATGATTAAATCTTAATTAGTCAGATCGGGAAGAGGTTCAAGGGCAGAATGAAGAAATTCGAGGCAAGAAGCAATATATATTTTTCTTCAGAAATTTTTCTTTTTTGAAATGTAAACAGATTGTTATAAACTTTTGGCATAGGTCTAATGAACCGCCAACGCTCGCTCGACAATGAACCAATAAAAATTACCGATGACTAAAAAACCGATCGATTTGTCTACTAACTCAATTAAGGTAAAACTGCTGAATTATTTAGCACAGGAATTGCTCACCCCGCTCACTTCGGTGATCGGCATGGCAAGCGTGTTGAACCAAGAAATTTACGGCCCCTTAACCAGCAAGCAAAAAGAATATATCGACGTGATCCAAGACAGCAGCCGGTCTTTGCGATCGCTCGTTGAAGAAATTTTGGAACTCGCAGAACTAGATGATTCCGCTTTCACCTTGAGGCGAACAGCAGTCGATATAGAAACTTTGTGCCAGCAGGTGGTGACAATCCTGTCGCCTGCTGCGTCCAGACAAGAACAAGAAATTAACTTGTCGATGGGGCCCGGGCCGCGCATCTGGTTGGTCGATAAAGATAAGGTTCAGCAAATGCTGCACCACTTAATTTTTAGCATTATTCAATCTGCTGGGGCAGGCAGCGTGATTCGAGTCCACGTTTCTCGGAAAGAAGACGGTATCAACATCGGAGTGTGGGTTTTTCATCCTTGGTTGGGAGAAAGTTTGCCCCATGCTAAACTCTACACCGACTACTTGTTGAAGGCCGGATCGGGTAGCGGTTCGCCATCTAACTCCGAAACCGACTCCCTCAGAGTCGAACCGCAACTTCCGACACAGGGTTCGCAGCGATTAACGCTGGCGTTTTCTGAATTGGCGTCTTTGGTGGCAGAGAATGCCGAAGAGACCGCACCGGTGTTAGCTGGTTACCAGGCCAGGGAACGCTTGGGGCTGCTGCTTTGCTGCCAATTGGTGGAAATTCAAGGCGGCCAACTCTCGATTCAAGGTGCCCCGGAATCTGGATATCGCTACGTGCTCTGGCTTCCCTGCACCAATGCTACGGAATTGTTGGAAGGCTAAAGAAGGAAGAAGGTAGAGGGAAGAAGGAAGAAGGTAGAGGGAAGAAGGTAGAAGGTAGAAGGTAGAGGCAGTTTACAGGACGTAACTGCTGAAAAAAGGAAGAAAAATAACTCAACTTTTTTCAATTACCAATTCCCAATTCCCAATTACCAATTACCAATTCCCAATTCCCAATTCCCAATTACCAATTACCGATTACCAAGTACAAATCTAAAATAGCAATGAATTCAGTTTGGCAACAGTTAACTCTGGCTAATTTGCCGCTCTCTCAGTGGCAAAGTGGAAGTTATTTATTAAATTTGGCGATCGGCTCTTTACGCAGTTGGCGGCAGAGTAGCTGGCTAATGCAGTGGGCAGAACCTCTGGGTTTTGTTTTGCTGGCCCTGACGTTCGGTTTGAGCCCGTTTGTGAACAATGCCTTGGTGGGGGTATTGATGGCGGCTGGTGCGGCATTTTGGGTGCTGCTGACTGTTTCGGACGATCGCGCGATCGCCTTGACGCCGATTCACTTGTTGGTTCTGCTGTACTGGGGGATTGCCACCGTCGCAACCGCGATGTCGCCGGTGAAAGTCGCCGCTGCTACTGGTTGGAGCAAGCTAACGCTGTATTTGCTGTTTTTTGCGCTGATGGCTCGGATCTTGCGATCGCCCCGTTGGCGATCGTGGTTAATTGCCGTATTTTTGAACGTCGCTCTAGTTGTCAGTTTCTACGGCGTGCGGCAGTGGATTGACAAAGTGCCACCATTAGCTACTTGGAACGATCCGACTTCTACTCAAGCCAATGTCACGCGAGTTTACAGCTTTTTGGGCAATCCAAACTTGCTGGGTTCCTATTTGCTGCCGGCTATTGCATTGAGCGCCGCCGCACTTTTTGTGTGGAAAGGATGGGGAACAAAAATTTTAGCATTGACGATGCTAGTGGTGAATTGCGCGTGTTTGCGCTACACCGACAGCCGGGGTGCTTGGATCGGTTTTTTGGCTCTACTGGTGGTATTTTTAGTGCTGCTGTGGTACTGGTACAGTCCTTTGATGCCTCGGTTCTGGCGGACTTGGGCGCTGCCGTTAGGGTTAGGAGGTTTGGTTGGGGCGTTAATTTTGGGAGTGGCTTTAGTGGAGCCGCTGCGCGATCGAGTTTCGAGTATGTTTATCGGCCGAGGTGACAGCAGCAACAATTTTCGGATTAATGTTTGGACAGCGGTCGTTGACATGATTCGCGATCGACCAATTCTCGGCATTGGACCGGGAAACACTGCTTTTAATAAAGTTTATCCGCTTTATATGAAGCCGAAATTCACTGCTTTGAGCGCTTATTCCGTGCTGCTGGAAATTGCAGTAGAAACCGGTTTTATCGGTTTAATGTCTTTCCTTTGGCTGATGACAGTCACCGTCAATCAGGGTTTGGTGCAAATAAAAAGTCTGCGGGATTCACAATTTAACCTATCTCTTTTAGAGGAAGAATCCCAAGAGCCCAAATCTAAAATCCCAAATCTAAAATCGAATCAGGGGTTTTGGTTGATTGGGGCGATCGCAACTTTAGCCGGCATGATGGCCCACGGTTTTGTCGATACAGTTTGGTACCGACCCGAAGTTAATATGCTTTGGTGGTTGATGGTGGCGATTATTGCTGGTTTTTACAGCAACTCCCACCCCCAGCAAGATTCAGTTTTGACGGAGGGCGACTAAATAGAATTGCTGGCGGGGTTTTCTCCCCGCCCGGTGCGAATTCCAGCAACAGCGGACACAGCAATTATTAATTATACCAGTTCAAAAAAAGAATGCAGCTTTATGCAAGCTGCAAACCATTACAGTCATTAAGTTGTTTCCAATTCTTCAATTATTTAATCTCAAGTCTCAAATGCTATCAGGTGCGCACTGCGCACCCTGCATACTACTACATACTACATACCTGTTGCTGTAAAGTGGTGATGTTACACTCTACAAAATTTCTTGAAAATAACTCTTATTTTTCGCTATCCTGAGGCAGGATGAATCTCGGACACGGATATTTTCCACCATCTCTATCTCTGCACCGCCGCCAAGTCGATTGATTGAAGTCGAACGGCGTTTCGACTGATTCATTAACTGTAATTTTAACAGTCGAAGGAGTTGGCAGTGCTTTTGAGGCTTGACTTAGCTCCAGTACCGTTATAATTGCCAGTATGGTTGATGAAAACAAAACTGTGCGTTTCATTTATTTGTTTTTTCCTCGTTTAATCGTTGACGTGCCATTCCTATCCATATATCCTCATCGAATTCTTGAGAATCCGCATACTTTAGACAAATTTTCCACTGCGGTAGCGCTTCCTTCGTCTTTTTCATCTTTTCTAGGACTTGCGCTTTTAAGCAGTAAGTTGCAGGTCTTTCACTATCAAGTTTAATCGCTGCATCCAGATGTTGCAATGCCTCTGAATATCGACCCTGTTCCAGGCGAGCCCATCCCAAATTTTTGAGTAAAGAATATTTAACTTGATCGTCCTCAGCTAATTTCAAACCTTGCCACAGCAAGTGAACCGCAGCAGCAGAGTTTTTTTGATCGATTATATACAAGCGAGCCAGATTGCTGTAAGCTGCTGGCAGACCGAGTTTTGCAGCTTGCAGATATTTTCCTCGAGCGCACTGTAAATCTTGCACCTCTTCGCAAAGCCATCCCAAATTGTAAAGAGCTGTGCGGCTTTTAGGATCTACAGCAAGTGCTAACTCATAGGCTTGTTGAGTATCAGCTAATCGATTGGCTTTGTAGTTTTCAAACGCAATATTATTAAAAAATGATGCCAGTTCCGGCAACCCAATTTGCCAGCCGCCAAAGCCTACTGCTAGCATCACCAAGAAGGCTCCCCACTTCGAGGTGTGATGCTTTTTTGCTGGCTCTTTAATGACCTTGAAAATGTTAGCTAATGGTGTCATTTTTAGCATATTTTAACTTGAGAGTTGGGCGATATTTTGTTTTCCAGATTTAATTGCCACCCTAATGGCATCATAATCTTAGGAAATGACTCAGGATTGAGCCCATTTCTCCATAAGAGTTTGTAAGTCCACAGCCGAATGCTTGAGTAATGCTGCCACTACCTAGATGTATTCGAGCATAGGTTAATCATTCATAAGACTCCACAAGCCATCCGGATATTTTCACGAAAAAAAAACCGGGAAGTCGAAATCGGGAAAAAGGCAGGACGGTTGGCGATTAAACAAGTAATAATACTTAGTGCAGGGGTGGCGATCGACTGTATGCGACTTTATGAGGAGATACAGCGTATTCCAGGTTTATGAAGTGCAGGGACTTACCCCGCAGCCAAACAGATGTATTTCTTAATGATTGGTCTGTCAGCGGTTTGCGCGTTGCTTCAACAGTGCGTTTGTCTAGATTAGATTGTTTGGAAAAGTCTTTGTTGCTAGCGAAAATCGGGCAAATTTCATTTGTGACAAGTTAAGAAAAAGTGCAAATTGTCAAGGGGGTAGACAAAAAAAGGTAAAATAAGATGAAACCTTTA
>NZ_JAUBSX010000135.1:0-10666 GCF_036704885.1 Microcoleus sp. F4-D5
AAAACTTATGTTTTGCCGAGCTTGAATTGCCCATCAAGTGCGATCGCAATTTTTCCTAACTTATTCAGTAAGCCCTACTTATTGCAAATATATGCTGAGGAAAACTTGGAAAATATTCTGTTAGCTTTGTGAAGGCTGTCGCTGCATGATAAGCGGCATAAATACCCCCGCCTTGAGCCGCAGCGATATAGACAGGATAGGGTTTATTTGAGAATTTATCGAGATCGGGGCGATTAGCTAACCATTGCTGAAAACTAGATTCTAAAGCTGGAAGGACTGAGTTTTCGGGTTTGCTGAATTGTCGAAAGCGATGATTGTCATTTAAATTTAAATTGCTAGAAACAACAATCAACACGATTAGAATCGTAATCCCAGGTATTTTGGTTTGCAGACCCCAGTCGTAAATTGTTGAAAAAACAACCACCAGAATCGTCAACGATATTGCCACCACACTAATTGAACCCAGCAGATCGGGAAGAAATGTCGGAGGCATCATCAACCCTAATGCGAGGGATGCCAGCAGAGAAATTGAACAAGTCCTAACAACTATAATTCGTGATTTTAGCGTGTTTTGCCAAGAAAACAGCGCCACATTAAAAAAGACGAGCAACAGAAAAACAGCAATTAAACCAAAAGACCAAGGTGAATCTTTTGCTGCCACGATCATAGGCAAAGATAAAATAATAAAAACAAAGCAGGCTGTATTAACAAATATATTTTCAAATCTTTGCCCAAATAGACCTTCACCCCTCTTGTTAGAGGCAAAAGAACCTAGAAATTTTGAGTATTTTAAAAGTTCAATACGTTTAATTATCAAATAAGGTAAAATTAACAATAAAAGTATATTGCTAAACATCCACACTAGCAAAAAAATCTTGGGATTAGTATTCGATAAGTTCTCCAATGTTTTTTGGGTAGCCCAAGTGCCATAAGCAAGGCTACCCAGTGGTATAGCACCTAACAAACGAGGTACATTTTTGTATAAGCAATCGAATTTTGGCTTGTAGAATTCAGGAAGACGATCTTCATAGCATTTCTCATGTAAACGTGCCGCGAACCACACACCAAGTGAAAGCAAAACAACAAATACTGTAGAAAAAACTGCCTGAGCTACATTATTATCAAAAGCAATTACACGATAGACCTCAATGGTTTGATCTATCTGGGTATAAAAATACCAAGATGCCACTGCAATTGTCAGAGGCACTCTTAAATATATCAAGAACTGCACGATGGGTTTAAGCTGGCTTTCAAAGCAATTAGAAATTCTTTGAATTAATTTATTTTCGTTATCAATTTCAGCCATCATATATCACTAACCAATGACTTTAAGGGAACATCTTTATTTAGAAGTAACTGCAACCTAACGGCTAAATTGAGCGGAAAACGATCGCCTCTCACTCAAACCGTAAATATTGCTATTTTGTCAGATCCAATGATTCGTTAGGCATCGATCGCTCGCTTAACAATTATTTATGCTTGGCGATCGCCAATAACTTCAGCTTGACTAAAATCATAGCTGTTTGTCCGCTCGAATGATTTGTTATACCTCGATCGCTTCAATAGTCCGGACTGTTTTTAGTTCTTAGGCTGAAACCGTCGATTTTCCGTTGGTAGCTCGATTGCCTTGGAGCCTTGAAACCCTCATTCTACGGTTGGCAATCAAAAACTGTCCGAAGTATTGTTAACAATTATTTATGCTTCGCGATCGCCAGCCCAAAATGCTCACTCATCCCAAAATTCGTGGTGTGACATGCTCGCGGGTACAGAAGGTGGGATCGATTTTAGCGTGAGGTTCTCTAGAGTCATTTTTAAGTCGTCCAGGACTGTGAGTGACTTGGCGCCACCACAAACCCAAAAACTCAATGAGACTTAAATTGAACGTTTTCGGTTCCCGATCGGTCTAAATTCAACAGACGCCCGATCGGTCTAATTTATATGTACTTAGTAAAGCACTTTCAGATTAAAAAAGAGCTGAGTCCGTGGGTTAGCGGGCTGCTTGCCGCTTCCCTGCTTGCAGGAGTAGGCTACACAGCTTACAGCCAACTCGCAGTCAAATCCAGCCGCGAAACCAGACGCAAGGAAAAAACCGTTGCTGTCGAAAGGGTGAACCTGCCGATTACAATTTCGGCAAACGGCACAATTGTGCCCGAACGTTCCGTTAACGTCAGCCCCAAAACTTCAGGAATGCTCAAAAGTTTGCTTGTCAAGGAAGGAGATAGGGTTGAACAAGGGCAGATTCTCGCCTACATGGATGACTCCAACCTCCAAGGCCAGCTTACCCAAACTCGCGGACAACTCGCAGCGGCGGAAGCAAACCTGGAAAAATTGCTCAACGGCACTCGATCCCAGGACATTGCTGTGGCTAAGGCAGTGTTAGCAGAACAACAGGCAAGTCTGGAAAAATTGCTCAACGGCAATCGAACCCAGGATATTGCCGTAGCTGAGGCACAACTAGCTGAACAACAGGCTAATTTAGAAAAATTGCTCAACGGCAATCGAACCCAGGATATTGCCGTAGCCGAGGCACAACTAGCCGAACAACAGGCTAATTTAGAAAAATTGCTCGAGGGCAACCGGCCTGAAGACATCGCCCAAGCAACCGCCAAACTCAGAGATGCCGAATACGCGAAAAACCAAGCTGAGGAAGACTTTCAGAGAAATCAGGAACTCTATAATGCCGGAGCCATTGCTTTGCAAATTGTCAACAACTCCCGCACCGAGCGCGATCGAGCCGGGACGCAAGTCAGGCAAGCCGAACAAGCTGTAGCTTTGCTGCAAGCGGGCGCACGCCCGGAAGAAATCGCTGCGGCGCGGGCTGCTGTCGAGCAAAAACGGCAAGCTTTGACCCTGGCGCGATCGGGCGCACGCCCGGAAGAAATCGCTGCGGCGCGGGCTGCTGTCGAGCAAAAACGGCAAGCTTTGGCGCTGGCGCGATCGGGCGCACGCCCGGAAGAAATCGCTGCGGCGCGGGCTGCCGTCGAGCAAAAACAGCAAGCTTTGGCGCTGCTAGAAGCCGGTTCTCGCCCCGAAGACATCGCCCAAGCCCGGGCCCAAGTTCTCGCCGCTAGAGGCAGCCTGCAAAGCGTTCAAGCGCAGATCGACGACACTGTGCTGCGGGCTCCTTTCACCGGCACTGTCACCCGCAAGTACGCCGATCCCGGCGCTTTTGTGACTCCCACGACGGCAGGTAGTGCGGTTTCTTCGGCGACTTCTTCTTCGATTTTGTCCTTAGCTTCAAAAAATCAATTAGTAGCAAACGTAGCAGAAACTAATATTTCTCAGATTCAGATCGGCCAGGCTGCGTCTATTCAAGCCGATGCTTTTGCGGGAAAGACTTTTGCAGGTAAAATCACTCAAATTTCGCCTCAGTCGATCGTCCTGCAAAATGTGACAAGTTTTGAGGTAAAAGCGGCAATTATTAATGACGATAAACAAATGCTGCGATCGGGCATGAATGTGAATGTGGAATTTAAGGCCGGTGAACTTAAAAATGTTTTGGTAGTTCCGACTGCCGCAATTGTCCGCCAACAAAGGGAAACGGGGGTTTTTGTTCCCGGTCCAGAAGATGGCCAACCTGCTTTTATGCCGATTAAGACTGGTATGACGGTGGATGACAAGACGGAAGTGCGATCGGGTTTGAAAGGAGATGAAAAAGTGCTGCTTAGTTTGCCCCCCGGATTGCGGTCTAGATCCCAAAATCCATCGCCGGGACCGATTCCGGGTTTGCAACCGGGTGGGAGAACGCGCTTGCGTTAGCAGTCATTAGTCATTAGTTAGTCCGCGAGTGACTCCGACAGTCCGACAGGGATTGAAATCCCTGTCTCATACCGAAAGTCCTCTGAAAGAGGACTGAAGAGTTAGTTGATGTACATCGGTTTTAGACGAATTTTCAGTCGGTTTCAACCGACTGTCTTCTATGAGACGGGGGTTTCAACCCCCGGCGGGTCGTGCCACAAATCATATCGTTTCCGGTTGCATCGTCAGGTGATAAATTAGGAACCAATTTAGGCATACTTCTTAGAAGTTGCCACCAAATAACAAATAACAAATAACAAATAACATGAAATTACAGACTCGCCCCCGCACCAAAAAAATCTCTAACGTTCAAATCGCGTTCATGGCGACAGAGGCGCTGTGGAATAACAAATTGCGTACCAGTTTAACCATGCTGGGCGTAATTATTGGGATATCTTCGGTAATTGCCATTACTTCGGTGGGACAGGGAGTACAAAAATCAACTGAAGAACAGTTAAAGGCTTTGGGTACAAATGTGCTGTTGGTTTTATCCGGCGCTGCGCGATCGGGCGGTGTCAGTCAGGGAAGCGGTTCTGCTACTACCCTGACTTGGGATGACGCTAAGGCGATCGGCAAACAAGCTCCTGCTGTCAAAGCAATTTCTGCTTATTTGCAGCGTCAAGTGCAAGTCGTTTACGGCGGACAAAATTCATTTACTGCTATTTTGGGAACGGATTTAAACTATCCAGATGTGAAGAACATTCACCCTCAACAAGGACGGTTTTTTAACGAGGATGAATTGAATGCTGCTGAGCCAGTAGTTGTCCTCGGTTCTAAGGTGCGGGACGAACTTTTTGGAGCCGGAGCTAATGCGCTATCCTCCGATATTCGCATTCAGGGCAACCGCTACAAGGTCATTGGAGTGATGGAAAGCAAGGGGTCTGTAGGGGGAACCGATCAGGACGATCGAGTTTATATTCCCCTCAAAAATATGTCTTCGCGGATTGTGGGGAGAAATTCTTTAGCGGGGATTGCGATCTCTGGTTTTTGGTTGGAAACTGCGGGCGAAGCGGATTTAGCGGATGCTCAATTTCAAGTGGAAAATATCATGCGCTTGCGCCACAATATTTATCCGCCACAACCGGATGATTTTCGAGTTGTCAATCAAGCTGAGATAGTTAATACTTTCAGCAATGTGATAGGTTTATTTACGGTTATGGTGGGTGCGATCGCCGGAATTTCTTTGGTGGTTGGCGGCATCGGTATTGCTAATATTATGTTGGTGTCTGTTGTGGAACGCACTAAGGAAATTGGGATTCGCAAAGCGGTAGGCGCTACTAATGCAGCAATTCTAATTCAATTTATGGCGGAATCTATTTTAGTTTCCACGGTGGGGGGAACGGCGGGAATTGGGTTGGGAATTGCGATCGCCTTTGGGGCCTCGACAGCGTTCAAATTTCCGTTTGTGGTTTCTGTATGGTCGATCGCCGCAGGTTTTGGGCTATCTTTTACTGTAGGCTTATTAGCTGGAGTGCTACCGGCTCGGAATGCAGCTCGTTTAGATCCGATCGCAGCTTTGCGGAATGATTGAGGTTAGTGACGTTCGCCCCCGTTAAATTGAACAGTCCTAGGCGCAAGTGTCGCAATTACAGTCCTGGACGCACGAGTGGTCATAAACTGGGTTTGGTGGACGATCGGACTTCGTTGTCGGCCACATATTCGCTAACGGTACTCAGACAAAAATCACGTCAACAATGAGTACCAACTAAGACATGTAAAGGGTTTGAGCTTGAATGGGGCTCAGTCGGGAATTGACAGCGGTTTTACCTCTGATATCAAATCCGCGCT
This sequence comes from Microcoleus sp. F4-D5, assembly GCF_036704885.1. Taxonomy (NCBI): domain Bacteria; kingdom Bacillati; phylum Cyanobacteriota; class Cyanophyceae; order Oscillatoriales; family Microcoleaceae; genus Microcoleus; species Microcoleus sp. F4-D5. Next base: position 5,587 of record NZ_JAUBSX010000135.1, read on the forward strand.
TCGCAAGTCGGGGGTAAAATCGAGTCAACACTCAACTCTCAACCATCATGCAGTTTTTCGACCCCGAGTCAACAGCCAACAGCCAACAGTCAACAGTCAACAATCATTTCCCTCGTGCAACCGGAATAGATATAACGGAGCATCAAACTCTTTCCCTTACCTAGACTGCTTTTCAGGTCTTTTAGGGGCTAGAAAATGTCTAAGTCCCATTAGAACTAATAGACGTTTCTTCAAATATAATAACCAAAACCCCTTATCCAACACGCAATTTCCATGTTAGAAGCATTGGTATTGGCAACAGTATTTTGCGGATTTTTTGGTATCATCTTTAAAAAGAACCTGATCATGAAAATCGTCTGTATGGATGTCATGAGTACAGGGGTTATAGCCTATTACGTGGTGGTGGCATCGCGAGAAGGCTGGCTGACACCAATTATTTCAAAGGGGAAAAATGTCGCTTACGCCGATCCGGTTCCCCAGGCGGTGATCTTAACGGCGATCGTGATCGGCTTTTCGATTCAGGCTTTAATGCTGGTCAGTGTGATGAAGCTGGCACGAGATAATCCGACATTAGAAAGTAACGAAATCGAGATGAATAATACCCCATGAATACCCTGACGATCGCCTGGATTGGACTCCCGTTTTTTGTCGGGTTTAGTATTTATTTGATTCCGAAGCTTGACAAGTATCTCGCAATATTCGGAGCGCTCATCTCCGCTGCCTATGCGTTCCTGCTTTTTGCTATGCCGTCAGCGGTGACGCTGGAGTTACTGGATAATTTCAGTGTCACGTTGTTAGTCGATCGCTTGAGTGCCTATTTCATCTTAACCAATGCCTTAGTCACTGCAGCGGTGATTATCTACTGTTGGCCCACAGATAAGACGGCATTTTTTTATGCACAAATTCTGATGGTACACGGCAGCCTGAATGCGGCCTTTGCCTCTACGGACTTTATCAGTTTATATGTAGGGTTAGAGGTCAGCGGGATTGCGGCTTTTCTGTTGATTGCCTATCCTCGCACCGATCGCTCGATTTGGGTGGCTTTGCGCTATCTATTTATTAGCAATACGGCAATGCTGTTTTATCTAGTCGGTGCCGTGCTGGTTTATAAGGCAAGTCATTCGTTTAGTTTTGCCGGCTTGGGTGCAGCACCCCCAGAGGCGATCGCTCTGATCTTTATGGGACTCTTGGTTAAGGGAGGTGTGTTTGTATCGGGGTTATGGCTACCGTTAACTCACTCGGAATCAGAAACGCCAGTGTCGGCTTTGCTGTCAGGAATTGTCGTTAAAGCGGGGGTATATCCCCTCGTGCGCTGTGCGCTGATGGTGGAGGAGGTGGCCCCCATCGTCCAACTCTTTGGCGTCGGGACGGCGCTGCTGGGCGTGTTCTATGCCATTTTAGAAAAAGATAGCAAACGGATGTTGGCTTTTCACACGGTTTCGCAGTTGGGCTTTATCCTCGCTGCACCGTCCGTGGGTGGGTTTTATGGGCTGGCACACGGTTTGGTCAAATCGTCGCTGTTTCTGACAGCAGGATCGTTACCGAGTCGTAATCTCAAAGAATTGAAACAGAAGCCGATCGATACCAAAATCTGGATTGCCTTAGTCATAGCTAGCTTATCAATCTCTGGCTTTCCCTTGTTGGTTGGCTTTGGGGCAAAGGTGTTGACGGTGAAGAATTTGGGATTCTGGCCAGCGATCGCGATGAATGTCGCAGCAGTCGGAACAGCAATCTCTTTTGCTAAATTCATCTTTCTACCTCGTGGCGGACAAACAGCAGTCAAACCCGGTTTTTGGCCTGCGGTGTTGCTGTTGCTAGCGGGGCTGATTGCAGCCAATGCTTTTGATGTTCAGGCTTATACGCTGGAAAATATGCTTAAGGCGATCGCCATCATCGGCGTTGGTTGGTTAGCCTATTTTCTAATTTTTCAACGCACGGCAATCAAACTGCCACGTATGCTTGAACAATTCGATCATTTGGTCGGTTTTATGAGCTTGATTTCGCTCCTACTATTCTGGATGGCATTACCAAAATGATTGGACAGCTAATATTAAGACTGACGATCTGGTTTCTACTTACTGCAGATTTTAGTTTGGCAAATATTGCGATCGGCATCATCATTGCTTTCCTGTTGCCGCGCAGCTCCGCACCCCCGGAACCTTTGAGGGAATGGTTGGGGGTGTTGGGTAACATCTTCAGGGCGATTCCGATAGCTTATCTGGAAGCTGTTGAACTCATCTTCCGCCCCCATAGACACGAAGATGTGATCATGGAAAAAGTGCCAAACCATCGATCGCCCTTGCTGATCTTCCTAGATGTCTTCCTGATCACTTTTACTCCTAAGACGATTGTTGTGAAATATCATGAAGAGGGTTTTTACGAAGTACACCGAGTGCGACGGACATCAAACACCTAGCTCAAGTTTGTTTCTGAATGATTTAACCGCTATTGACGCAGAGTCAGAGAAGAGAAGAGAAGAGAAGAGAAGAGAAGAGAGAAATGAATAATTCAGATTTAGCTAAGTAAGAAAAATCAGGAGTGCACACAATTGAACAACTTGAACAACTTGATTCTAATTGCGATGATTCTGGCTTTGCTCATACCCATGTACGAAGTATGGAAAGATCATGATATCTGGCAGACAATGTTGGCCTTTGCAAGTATCTCGACCAAGACGGCAATCATCGCTCTCGTCATATCCGTCTGGCGCGATGATTGGATGATCGGTGTGGTGGCGGCGATTATCCTCAGTGTGGGTAATGCTGGATTGATGTTGTTGGCACATATAATCAAACGTATCAGTGAAGCATGATCGTAATAGATGTATTGAGTTATACCTGCATCGGTATAGGGATTTTTTTCTGGTTTTGGGGAACTTCTTACCTACTTGGGAAGCGATCGGTTTTGTATAAACTGCACAGTCTTTCGGTAGCAGATACGCTTGGGTCAATGTTGATCGTCGTCGGATTGCTGCTGCAAATACCCAATAAATGGCCCCTGCTGATTCTGGCGATCATTTGCTTAGCAATCTGGAACACAATGCTGGGATATGTGTTGGCCTATTGTTCCAAAACAGGGAATAACTATGAACGATAATAGCTACATTTATGTCCTCGTCGCTCTGCTACCCTTAGCTGCTGGTATGGTGGTATTTCAGGTCAATCCATACCACGCATTGGTACTGCGGGGGGTATTGGGAGCGATCGCCGCCTTGGTATACGCGATTTTAGGCGCGGCGGATGTGGCATTGACCGAAGCCTTGATGGGTACTCTACTCGCGATTACACTTTATGCAGTGACGGTGCGTTCATCCCTCGTGCTGCGTCTGGGTATCATCGAAGACGGGATAGAGGGCGATGCCGTACCAGACGGCAAAACCGCAGGTCATTTTAAGCAACTGATAGATGACATCCGCACAGTTTTTCAGAAACGCCATATGCGCCTGGAACTGGTTCCCTATGCGACTATACAGGCATTGGAGCGGGCCTTGCTCGAAAAAGAAGTCCATGCAGCTTGTGCGCCACAAAGCCAATTGGAACAGGGCGGCGAAGCGCAACTTTATAACACCGCAATCAGAGTTCGGCGTGTCTACGACATCATGCAAACCGAACTTTCATCACCAGGGACAACCCTAACCTATGTAAATACACCAGACGCAGAGGACAAGCATTGATGAAGTGGGTTTACTTTTTATCAGGGATAGCGCTGTTTGTCAAAATGCTGCTAATCGCCAATCCAACAATGGACTTATCGCAGCAAAGTTCGATCGTCGAATTGGTTGTTCAAGATAGTGGAGTACCCAATGCGGTTTCCGGTATCATTTTGCGAAATCGGCTGTACGACACGATCTTTGAAGTCGTGGTATTTACGATCGCCATCTTGGGTGCAAGTTTTATGCTAGCCAATGAAAGGCCGTCCTGCGCCATATATCAGTTTACCGATCAACCATCGATTCTTTTGGCGCGATTGGGAGCGACGATTGCCGCCTTGGTGGGTATCGAACTAGCAATTCGCGGGCATTTAAGTCCTGGGGGTGGTTTTGCCGCGGGTGTAGCGGGGGGAACTGCGATCGGCTTGGTGGCGATTACCTCATCACCGCAGTGGATGCAAGAAATCTACAAGCGCTGGCACGCCGCGACTTTGGAGAAGGTTTCGGTACTTGTTTTCATTGTATTGTCCGTTATCACTCTGTCAGGATATGAGTTACCGCACGGAGAGTTAGGCACACTTTTCAGCGGTGGCATTCTCCCCTTGCTCAATATCCTGGTTGCAGTCAAAGTCGCATTAGGATCGTGGGCGGTGATGTTGGTGTTTATTCGCTATCGCGGATTGCTATGACAAATGTTCCGATCTCAAATCCATTGACATCGAAATTATTCATTTGTTTCATTCTCTGACTCTGTGTCCTCTGTGTTCTCTGCGGTTTAATCATTAAGCAACAACCGTAAACGATATTTTACGTTTATAAGGCTTACGCACGAGTAGTCAGAAACCGGGTTTTTTTGCGAAATACTTCGTTACACCCGCAGAATTTGCCAAAAACCCGGTTTCTTTGCTTTTGATAAGAATTTCCTGTGTACTCATCTGCGTTTATCTGCGTGCATCAGCGGTTAAAAAATCCAAATTTCCAAGATATCAGCTTACACTAAACCAGCTTAAAAAATCTGATTTGCAGTCAGGTTCAAATCAGGAAAAGTTTGCGACACAATCCGATCGTTCTCTCGAAACTTGAGGATTTGATATTCACCATCAACCAAGTTATACCACTTCTCCAAAATCATGCAACAGTAGCTAGGGCCGATAGAATATAATCCCATCCCGCGATAGATGCGATTGTTTCAGTTGAAAATTCTTCAAGAAAACTGCGAACTTTTTCTTTGATTTCATCTAAGTTGTCATACAACCCCCAACTCAGTTCTTGTTTTATGTATTGCCATACTCTCTCGATTGGATTCAATTCGGGACTGTATGGTGGTTGGAAAACCAGTAAAATATTATCTGGTATTTTGAGCTGACTACTATGATGAAACTTACCATTATCCAGTTGCACAACATTTAAATGCTCCGGATATTCTGCTGC
>NZ_JAUBSX010000136.1:0-10562 GCF_036704885.1 Microcoleus sp. F4-D5
AGTCTAAAAATGAAACGGTATCGAGCGGCAATGGACAATAATTATTTAGTTAAAATTTTAAACTCTGCCAGTTAATGGTCGAAATCTAAAACCTATCTAATCAGGAAAATTATCCGGCTTTAAGAAGTTTAGAAAATCTTAAGGTTCTGATTTAATCTGCTTAAATGTGGTTAAAATTAATGATTTTTAGAAGCTTTTTTTAGTTATTTAGCAATGCACAAATTTAGGTGTTTGTCAAATTAATTTAGATGCGTTTACCCTGAATAGGAGCCTGAATATTACCATTAGGAAAAGCGGGGAAATGGTCAGATTAAAATTAACACAGCTCACTCAATATTTTGGCATTATTATCAATAATAAATATGTCAAAGTCTGGTTTTATCGTACACACTAGCTAATTTACGATGATTACATTTAGGTCCTAGAACTTAACTACACAGAGGCTTTGAGTGTTTTCGGAGATGTCTGGTAAGTAAGGAAGAACCTAATTAATTTAAAAAATTCCTAAATCTTTTCCGAATCTACTTGACTTTTATCCGGATAATCTTGTATATTATTAAATAATGGGGTGTTTGCAAAAATAAAAATTTTATATAGATTTCGATTATAAAACAAGTATATAAGTTAAATTATTAACCTGTCAACCCGTTTATGAAAACAATTCCTCTGCTCGCCATTAGTTTTTTAGTAGCAATTTTATCAAGCGCGATCGGCATTATCTCAGTGCAGAACGCCGCCCCAGTATCCTTAAACTTTATCTTCTTTAAATCGATACAAATACCCGTAGGAGTAGTATTGGCCATGAGCATTAGTGCAGGACTCATTGGCGGTGCGCTGCTGCAACCTCTGTGGAACCTTTCAGATTTCCAAAACTCGCGTCCTAAATTTCAGACAAATTCAGAAGACTCTAACACCGCAGAATATTAACTTAATTGCTAAATCCTTAGATGGAATACACTTGGCCGTCAATCAGCAGCCGAGTAATTCCCTTGGCTAGCAAGTAAGGAGCGGCTTTTTGCAGCAGCCTGCCGTCAGGAATCTTGAAAACTCTTTGATTGCGAGTAGCAAATCGGCGGGCCACTCGGTGATTGTCAAATACTGCCAGGGTTTTCTCGCGAATTTCCTCAGGCGGAATTTGACCCAGTTCGCCAAAAGCTTTTAGAGGTCTGGTGATTAACTCCGCTGCCCGATCGACCACCAAATAACAAATTTTTGGTACAGATGCTTCGCTTAAAGGCAAAACTTGAATCAGTCCTGTGCCCCGAAGCTCGTTAGCGAAGCCCTCGAAGAGGATCGACTCGCCCGACGATATCGATCCCAGCATACCGCCTTCAAACAGAGAGTCTTCATCCTCTAAATCTTCGTCGAAGTCGTCATCTAAATCGTCTTCATCGTCATCGTCATCCCCATCGAAATCGCTAAAATCTTCACCTGCCAGCAGCCCTTTGGGTGGCAGCATTGCCTTTAGTTCACCAGTCACAACAGCGCGGTGGCTGCGATCGGCAAGATTGGCTGCTTGGGCTTCTGGCAAATCAGAAACATCCAAATCCGACTCTACAGTTCCTGGAGTTTCGAGTTCTCCCATTGGTTCAGCGGCAGATCCAGAACGCTTTCGGATCGTCGGCCTCGAATTTGAGGCTGACTGGGAGGCTGGGACTGACTCAGACAGGGGGACAGCTACAGGATCGGTTTCGCGATCGGCTTCCGACGGCTCAGCAGTAGCCTCTGTCGGTTTAGAAGCACTGCTGCGATCGGACAAACGCTTTTGTTTTTGGTGGACTAGAAATTCGTATTCCGGCTCCGACAAAGCGCCCTGAAGGATGCGCCTCACAGTCGAACTGCTCACTCCGTAGCGCTTTGCCAGAGTGATAGTATTTTCGTCCGACTGTCGGTACAGCCTGAGGAGTTCCCGTTTGTCTGAATCGGAGAGTTTTGTAGGCGTCATGCCAAGTTTTCCAGCAAAAAGACGTGAAAAGACGCAGGCTAGCGGTCAGCGAACAGTGATTTTTCTTTTTCGATTTAATAAAGTTGAGAGATGCCGACAAGAGTAAAAAAGCTTTCGCGTCCCCATCACTTGCCGAAGCAACCCTAACCTCCAATCGCTACGCGGCGCGACGAGTGCGCCTGCTCTGGCGAGAACGGGTTGAGATGTCATGTTCCAAGATAGCTCCAATCGCGAACAGGATGCCGCTGAAAACAAAAAAGACTTCCAGCAAACTGCCGCTTTGATAAGTACCCTCAGCCTGAGTATCGCGCCATTTAAAGTACATATCTGCGATGTAAAGCGAAAAAGTTGCAGCCGCAATCATCCTCCAAGATTGGGAAAAACGTCCTCCCCAAAACGCCAGCAGCAGTGCAGTAGCAATAATCAGCAGAAAAACGTCCCCGACGATGTAAAACAAATTGATTGCATTTTTGTGAGGCGAGAGTTGCTTGTCCAGTGCCATCACCCATGCCGGAGCTGTATTTGCTTCTGCTTCTGCTTCTTCTGGTGCGGATTTAGCATCAATCGCTGCTGCTCCTTTTGCCTGTAACTTGGACGCATTGTCCAAAGCAGGCGCTTTTCCGTTGGCACTGGTTGCTGGTGCAGGTTCTGTCACTACTTCCTGGGTAGCTGCCGGAGCCATTCCTAGCTGCGCCCTCCAAGAGTCAGGTGCAGCAACCCAGATAGCTACAGCAATCCCGAAGGCTGCAATTCCCGCTAACAAACCCCACTGCCAAATTTCTAGATTCAGGCGCTTGGAAGTCACAGCTAGAACCATGCCCCCGATCAGTACCACATAGCTGCCCAGATAAAACGCATCTGCTGGAGACACGTCCGGGTCTAACCCGAAATAGAGTTCCCAAATCCCGAACAGCACGTTGGCTATGAAATAGAACAGCATCCCCAGACCAATGCCCAGCCAGACTTTGCGCCCGCTGACCATGTGCGGGCTTTGCCAGTTTCTAAAACAGACTAAAGCCGCTCCCAAGAATGCTCCGCATTCAAAAATATAAGTGCCGATCGAATACCAAAGCGGTAAACCCTCTTCTGCTGAGAGGGGGACGCTGAAAAGCAAAAAGAACAGCAGCGCCATTACAGCCCAGACAATACCCGCAATCACTAGGGTCTGAGCTGACAGTAAAGATGGAGATGTAGATGACTTTTCTGAAGTGCTACTCATAGGGATTCCACGAGACCTAACTAGCGGTTGAACGCACCCCATCTCAATTTTTGATTGTAGATGAGGATTCTTTCGCCAAAAAACCTTTGTCTGACGCTCCCGGAACAACTGGCGTCCTCAGCGTGTTGTCGGGACTTTTGCCCTCGTACACTCTAGAAAGACTAAGCAAGACAAATATCTATTTACTAATTCAAGGAATTAGTCGTCAGTCGATCTTTTGCCCGGAAATATAATGATAGAAATACGGTATGTGTTCCACCATTAAGGCTTTTACAGTACCAAATCTATCTCTGAAATTATACCCTCAAATGTTGCTGTATCTGTTTTTTTGCTTTCGCACTCCCCGACTCACATCAATGATTGTGGTTGGAGAGTGCGATCGAAATTCAGTTAAGTTGCCCGACCGTAGATGGCATCCAAACCGAATCAACTATTTGGTTGGTCAATACAAGTTGGCAACCCAACCTGTATATCGCGTAACCCCTACAGTGCAATTATCTAAGCTCAATTATCTCACCCCAATTGTCTGAGCAATTGTCAAAGATTTTCTATGCTGCGATCCACAACTTGTTGAGGGCTGATTGTTTCAGCCAATCTAGAAACTGAGTCCGATCCGGTGCTGACATATCTTGGAGTACATCGTTCACTCCCTCAGCGAAGTCCGTATTGCCAAAATATGATTTGCCCAAACGGTGGAGTTCTTGCAGTAAGGTCTTGAGATGCTGCTCTTGCCAAGGAGGCACCTTGTGATTTTGCAAGGGACTAACGGTCAGCCAATTTTTGATCGCATCAGGGGAGTCTGCCTGGGGGAAGTTTCCCTGCTGAAATACCTTGGCGATATCTTTCTGAAACGATGTGGCTTGCCTTGCGCCTAAAAGGTCCTCTACATCGAAGTAAACTGCTTGGAGAAGCAGCAGACAACCCTGCGCGAACAGCGGTGCCTTGGCTGCTTCATTACCTGCCGGTTCTTCACCCGCAAGCTGGTCTAAACGGACTTTTCCCCAGACGCTATATCTATCCGGCTCTTCTAGCAGAACGCACGCTTTACCTCGGTTGTCGGTTAAGTCCCGCCACAAGGCTCTGGCGTCTTCTGCTTGCTTGCCGTTGAAGGCGCTGATCAGGCGAAAAGTCTGCCCCTGATAATTGAGAATGGGAATTTGTTGATCCCGTTTTGGGTGTTGAAAATTGGTTATTTCAACATCCTGCCGTTTCAGAATAAACATGACACTGCGATTTGACTCCTGTCATGGCCGAGGTGCTGTGCTTTTGACACTCCCCATGCCTAAAGGCGAGGGGATTCTTGATTCAGCGAGTCCACTTAAATTAGCAGGATTGCTCCCGATCACCCAGAGATGGTTCTCTCCTCAAGCGTTTCGATACTTTTTTGCTAACAAATGCTAACAAAGATGTGAGCTGAGATAGTCTCTCAGCCTAGGCGTATAAATCAATGCACGAAGGAAAATCCCCCGCGCACAATTTACGACTGCTGTACTGGCAACGCTTGATTTTCGCGCTCTTGCCGAGCGGGCGATTGACTGTTTTGCTTTGATGCCGTAGAGGAAGCTGATAGATAGGCTTCTTACCATCAGGGATTTTCACCTGAGTCTTTCAATCCTAGTTCTACCACATTTTTCTCAAATATCAAGTCGAGCAGAATATTAGCAAACATAACTGAATATCAGCTAATTAGTCATTGTGGCTCAACTCATGCCTAAAATCAGGGGGCAATCTCTGGTTGTTCGGTTATGCGGTCAGCGTTTTAGGCTTTGGCACTATCGAATATTAACATAATCAATAGGTATCTCCGAAAAAGCACCTGTGACTCTTGTCGTGTCTGAGCGCGGACTTAATTTCTGAAGAGATCCCATCGACCAAATATTTGGGTTTCAACTCCACCTCTAAATACTTTACCCGAGTTCACGTCCTACCTAGTTTGGATTGTAAATTTACAACTATGCTGTTTTCAGGCGAGTCCCTCCTGCTTTTGTGAGATACAGTCTTGAAGGAACAGGCTCTCTCATCACCTTGGTTTTTTTCCCGACCCATCGCGCTCCACCCCGTATTTTCGTACCTCAAACCGATTTCTGCGTAAGTCGTAAGATAATTTACTTGCTCGATCGCACACTGCACCGATAGAATAATGTTGTTAGCAATTTTAGAGTTGGGTGCGTAACTCAGTTGGATAGAGTAGCTGCCTTCTAAGCAGCGAGCCGCAGGTTCAAGTCCTGCCGTACCCGTCAAGCAAACCTAATAGCATCAACGCTTTGAGCCGTTCTTTACCGCAAAGTAGAGAGCGGCTCAAAGCTTATTTGTTGTGCATTTGTTTCGCACAACAAATGCACAACACCACCAATCTGGGACAGGTGGTATCCAGCCATCCTTTCGGCAGACACGGGCTAGCTCTGGGAGTCAAGTATTTCCAAGAGCGTCTCCACGTCTGCCAAGTCCGCCTCAGACTTTTTGCGCCGTGCCTTGAGTTGGTTGAGCAAGTCGGCCGCTTTTGGAAATACTGCGACGATGGGAGCCGAGTTTGTATTTGCTTCCCGTGAGCGTCGCGCTTCCTTGAGCTCTTGCTCCAGCATCTGCACCTTCAGCCCTAAATCGCCGTTGCACTCGTGTAACTGATTCAGTTCCCCGTCGCATTCTGCAAGTTGCTTGTGGGCCGCTTTCAATTCCTGCCGCTCGCCATTCATCGTTGCCATCGCTCGGGCCCTCAATTTTCCCAGCCGTTCCTCAATGGCGGCCATCCGCTCCATCACGGGGTCAAGACTTGAACTTACAACCTTGTCTACAATGTCTGCAGCATTTGTAGACATGACACTGTTAAGTAATTGGACAGAATTAATTAGGGCTTGCTGAATAATCGATCGCTTTCTGGCGATCGGGAGTGCTCGATATATTTAAGCCGAGTTAAATATGAGTTTTTCCTGCCTCATTCTGAGTAAAGCATAACCCCAGATTATGTGCAGCCCAAAAACAGGCATTGTTTTCCCCGAACGGCATAAAAACAAACAAAAAACCCGGCGCCACCAGGTAGAAAGGTTCATGACTAAAAAAGTAATCGCAATGACTGTTTCAGAAGTACTATCAAGTTTTGCCATCACTCTATTCAGACCGAATCTTCGTTTACGCAAGTCCCGAACTTTCCCTCAATCGCATTGCGAATTCTCTCATCTTCCAACGCTTGCTTCTTTTTTTCTTTGCTGATATTGGTTGGAGGCCTTCCTAAAGGCGGTCCACTGATTCTAATGCCTTTGTCTTTGCACCAAGCTCGGTTCTCTCTTGTACGATAAATGCGATCGGCATGAACTGACTCTGGATAGTGTCCTGTAAATTTACAATAGGCTTCTACTTGTGCTTTTAAGTCTCCGGATTCGTTAAAATTGTCCCAGCTCATCCGGTCTAAAAATACATATCCTTCAAAGCAGCTCGCTGATATTTTAGCTCCAAATTCAACGCTTTTTCCGGCTTTTCCTCGCGACGTTGGGACGGATGTGGGGTTGGCTTAAACTTACTACTCTATCCTCAATACTCTGTTTATTGTTGTCAAATAACCATTGCTGTTGGCGATAGACTTCTGTGAGGACTAACAAAGTTTTATATTGCTTTTTATTTAAACCTTCTAGGGTTGCACCTGAATCGATTAGCTGTTCAATATGAGCCAAGTTTCTTTTGATATATTGAAGTTGTTTTTTAATGGCCTGTCTTTTTTTGTTTCGGGTGGGTCGTCTTTGCGCAAGCTACTGCTAAGTAGTCTTTTCTCGCTAGATTACGGTAGGTTCTTGGTTTTTGAGGGATTTTTTCCTTAATTTGTTTATACAGAATGTCTATAATTTTTTCAGTATGAACTCTAGCTCCATTTAATAGTCCTAAGTCGGTCGGATAACTAATATCGGCTGGAGCACAGGTTGCATCTATGATTAATTTTCCGCGATTGGGTGACTCATTTTGGGCGTCCGAATCCTTTTTTTTTTCTGATTTAACTGGGCTGAGCGAGCGGATTTTTTCAACCATTCGTTCGTTGACTTTATTAATTAGGTTCGGACTAATTCTTTGCCGAAAATGAACTAATAGAGATGGGTCAAAGGGTAGCTCGTTACTGTAGCTTGATTGACCAATAAAGTATTGTAGATAGGGGTTTTCCCGGATCTGTTCTACCGCGAGCGCGATCGCTAATTCCGAGTTTTTCTTTGATGATTAATGCCCCCAACGCCATCCGAAATGATTTAGCTGGTGCGCCCTTTTCGGTGGGGAAGTTTTGGGCATATTCTGCTTCAAACTCTGACCAGGGAATTAGTTCGGCCATTTTTACCCAACGGTTGTCTAATGACAACCTTCCTCCAAAGGGCAGTTCAAACTCGGATGGGGGACTTGAGGCAAGCTCAGCTTTTCTGTACACGAGCGCACTGGGTGATGCAAGGGTTTTGTACTATTTTACCTGTTTATCTTGCACACTTCTCTCGATCGCACGAGCGCATAACCAGGCCGTGTAACCTTTCTGCACTTATCCAGCAAGCCCTAATTAGGGCTTGCTGAATAAGTCAAAAAAACTCAAAAAAAGTTTGATCGCAAGTTCGAGCAAGCCGACAAGTTAAGTTTTTGTTTGAGTTTGCTCCCGCACACATAATTTTTGATTATCACTGACCCGCAACCAATTGTTACTGATGAAAATTGACACAAAAAAAGCCACAATAATCTTTTCAATCCGGCGACAATATTCATCAACAAAAAAGTAATTGCAATCGCTGTTAGAGAGGTATTATCGAGTTTAACCATCACTCGATCTAGGCTAAATCTTCTCTTTGCTTGCCCAAATTTTCCATCAATTGCTTGGCGGACTCTTTCATCTTCTGCTGCTTGCTTTTTTTTCTCTTTACTGACGTGAGCGGGCGGTCTTCCTAAGGGCGGACCACTCATCCTAATTCCGTTTTTTTGACACCAGGCTCGATTGTCGAGCGTGCGGTAAATCTTGTCAACGTGAACCGATTCTGGGTAATGTCCTGTGAATTCTTTAAATGCTTCTACTTGAGCGATTAAGTCTCCTGACTCATTGAAGTTGTCCCAGCTAATTCGATCTAAAAATACATAACCTTCAAAGCTGCTCGCAGATAGTTTAGCTCCAAATTCTGTATGTTTTCCTGCTTTTACTCGCGACGTTGGGACGAACGTGGGGTTGTGTTAAACTTACAATTCTATCGTCAACTTTATTTGTCTTGTGTTCGTACATCCATGCTTGTTGTCGGTAAACTTCATGACACACCAGCAGCAGCTTGTATTGCCGTTTACTCAAGTTATTTAAATTAGCTCCTAACTCGATTAATCTTTCAATATGAGAGAGATTTATTTTGATGTATTGCAGTTGTTTTTTAATCGCCGTTCTTTTTTTACTCTGCGACGGTCGGCGCTGCTTGGTAATGGATAGGTAGTCTTTACGTGCTTTGTTCCGGTAGGTTCGGGGTTTTTTCTGGCAGAGTTCTTGAATCGATTTATATAGGATATCTACAATCTTTTCTGGAGAGCATCCTGGCTCGATCGAGAATGCTGATGTCTGTGGGATAGGTAATATCGGCGCTGGCACAGGTCGCATCTAACAGTAATTTTCCTCGGAGTACACTGTCACTCGGTTCTTCTGGTTCTTTTTTATTTGATTCAGATTGAGGGGTGGTGGCTTCTCGGAGCTTTTTCACCATTTTTTGATTCACTTTATTGACCAGATTGATACTTATTTTTTGTCGAAAATGAACCAATAGAGAGGCATCAAACGGGATTTCATTGCTGTAAGATGAGAGAGCAATAAAGTATTGTAGGTATGGGTTTTCCCGTATTTGTTCTACCGCGAGCGCGATCGCTAGTCCCTAATTTTTCTTTGATGATTAATGCCCCCAATGCCATCCGAAAAGATTTAGCGGGTGCTCCTATAGATGAGGCAAAATTTTGAGCATATTCTGATTCAAATTCCGACCATGGAATAAGTTGGGCCATCGTTACCCAACGGTTGTCTGAGGCTAATTTTCCACCATGAGGAAAATTAAAGCTTTCTGGTAGGGTGCCATCTGGGTCAACTTTTCGGTACACGAGTGTCAACGGTGGTGCAAGGGTTCTGTGCCATTTTATCTGTTTTCCTTGCACCTGAGTCTCGTTCTGGCGATCGAAACTCAGGCAGCGCCACCTGATGGCGCTTATTCAGCAAGCCCTAATTACACAGTGATTTTTTGCTAATTTTTTACTAGACAAGGCTTGTAAGCCCATAGTTTTGTGTAATTAATTGTGTCGTACTACTTATCGCTTCGTGCAGACAAATCTGCAGACGAGGAGAGCAAAAAGCAATTCATATGGTCAGTGCTTGGGCGACCAGTCAAAGATTAGTTTTAGGACAGGTTAAGGTTGATAAAAAGTCGAATAGACATCTCCGAAAATACTCAAAGCCTCTGTGTAGTTAAGTTCTAAGACCTAAATGTAATCATCGTAAATTAGCTAGTACAGCGCGGCGGAAATAAACAGACCATTAAATAGCCAAAACTTTGCCCTTATATGTCCACTTAAAAGGTTTAGCCATTGTTTGATTAAAGTAGTCGATAAAATGGTATCCGCTCAATAAATCGGGGTAACAGCAAAAAAGAAGGTTCACAATCTAGGCACAGCATGGTAGCGCTCTTCTGTCACTCTAAGCAGAGGAAAAGTGGTAATCGACCGATAGAGTGGAATCAGGAAAAGGATGAGAGAGAAAATTCATCAAAGTAATAAGCCTTGGAAATCCCAAAGATAATTGTGGAATTAGAAATATCTTTAACCAGAAAATAATCCGGTTAAAACAAATAAAAGGTAAACTAACTAAACGGAGATTATTTAAAATGTTCTTCCAACCTTTTCCTCTATCCCACTGTGGGTGTTCTGTGAGAAGTTGTATAACTCGTTCACCCTCATTGTCAGATGTAAAGCCCTGCTGTTGGGTTCCAGGCAGAGTAAATAAGCTTACCAAGAAATAAGCACTCGAAACTGGGCGCATCTAGAAGTTGGGGGAGGAGCCAGAATTGGAAAAAAAGTTCGCATCCGAAAACAAGTCGTCGAAGCGACCATTTACCCACGCTAGGCGTAAATGCAGCAAGTGATTAAATCCCTCAGAACTCCATCGCATACCTACACCCTTAAAGCGCTGTTGGATTAACCATTTACAAGCACTCTCGACCATCCCAGAACCTCTGGGTATGGCTTCGGCTTCAAAACTTTTATAAGTAATATGATTTTCATGAATTTTCAAATAATTATGTACTCGGCGGATAATTTGCCGTTGGCTAGGGGTTAAACAACCCTTCGCTAAAACGTAACCGTTCAGGGGGTGCGCCTGCGGCGCACCACCCGGCAAGCTTTGGTGGTAAAGATTTGAGAGTATTGATGCCA
>NZ_JAUBSX010000137.1:0-10360 GCF_036704885.1 Microcoleus sp. F4-D5
AAACTTATGTTTTGCCGAGCTTGAATTGCCCATCAAGTGCGATCGCAATTTTTCCTAACTTATTCAGTAAGCCCTATATATGGTTTTCGGCTTTTTCTCGTTCGTCGAGATCACGTTGTATTGTCAAGCTTTCCAGGTCAAAATTCAGATCTCGCCTTTTTGAGAAAGGCTATATAAGCAATTCATCTGTTTTTAGGATTGACACTCAATCAATTCGACATATCCCACAGATTTTTGTTGCACGACCCTTTTCGAGGCCGCTATCCTGTGGTGAAAAAGGGTAAAGATCGGTTCCAAAATTCACCTAAATTGCTCGATTAACCTTTCTATTGCTCTGCTCGACCGACCATTTTTTGCGTTCAGCGTTAGCTGAATTAATTTGTTGTTTAGTCTAAACTCCAATACAATAAGTAATAACTAATAACCCACAACTACCACTGCGGCTCGGAAGCCATCAAAGCAGTAGCCTCATCCCTCGGTAACGGCTTAGCAAAAAAATAACCCTGACCGTATTCACAGCCGATCGACCTCAACCTAGCTAATTGTGCCTCCGTCTCCACACCCTCAGCAATCACATCCATACCCAAAGCGTGAGCCAGCGCCACAATCGTCCGCACGATCGCCACATTCTCCCCCTCGCTTTCGATCTCCATTCGCCCCACAAACGATTTATCAACCTTCAAAGTATCCGTAGGAAACCGACTCAAATAACTCAACGACGAATAACCAGTGCCAAAATCATCAATTCCCAACTTGACATTTAATGCCTTCATGTGCTTTAAAACCGCGATCGCCGACTCCACATCCTCCATCACCACACTCTCAGTAATCTCCAACTTCAAACTCTCGGGACTCAAACCCGTTGCCCCTAAAATAGCCTGAATGCGCTCCACCAAATCCGGCTGAGCAAACTGCTTCCCAGATAAATTTACACTCATAATCAAAGGTCGATCGAAGTCAAACATTCCCTCCCACAGCCGCAACTGCCGGCAAGCCTCCTCCAGCACCCACTCACCCAGTGGCACAATAGCCCCCGTTTCCTCAGCCACCGGAATAAACTTCACCGGCGAAATCAAGCCCCGCAGCGGGTGCTGCCAGCGCACCAAAGCCTCAAACCCAATAATCCTCCCGCTTGCCAAACACACAAACGGCTGGTAGTGCAGCAAAAACTCCCCACGCTTTACGGCCATCCGCAAATCAGTTTCCAACTGCAATCTCTCCACAGCCAAAGCGTGCATTGAAGCATTAAACACCTGATACCTTCCCGTTCCCAAAGCCTTCGCCCGGTACATCGCCGTGTGGGCGTCCCGCAGCAAGTGTTCCGGCTGTTCCCTGACAGTAGCAGCAGGTTCGCCCCCCAGCGCAATCCCGATGCTTGCCGTCACAAATACCTCCTGCCCCTTCAACTCAAAAGGCACAATTAAAGCTTGGTGAATTCGATCGGCCAAATCCACCGCACTCCCAACATCAACATTCCTCACCAAAATCGCAAAATCGTCGCCTCCCACCCGCGCCACAGTATCCCCCGAGCCAACAATCGCCCTCAACCGCAGCACCACCGCTATCAGCAGTTCATCCCCCACCAAATGACCCAAAGAATCATTAATTACCTTGAACCTGTCTAAATCCAGAAACAGCACCGCAAACAGATAGCTGTGGCGGCCCTTAGTACTGGCGATCGCCCGCCCCAAGCACTCTACAAACAAATCCCGGTTCGGCAAACCCGTCAGAGAGTCGTGAAAAGCATCGTAAAGCTTCCTGTAAGCGCTGACGCCGACACCAGTCACCACCAAACCCAAAGCCGGGGACACCAGCGGCACCCACCCACCCCAAATAAAAATCCCAAAACTAATCCCCAACAGCCCCATCAATGCAGCACCCCCAAGCAATCCCGCCCTCACAGGGTGGTGAATCCGCCAAGCCACAACCCCCCCAATCACCGCCCAAGCACTGTTCCACAAAATTTCCGCCCATTCGGGCCACACCCAAAATAGCGATCGCCCCTGCAAAACCGCACTCAATATTTGGCTGAGCATTTGCGCGTGCAGCAGCACCCCCGGCATTTTCGGACTTTGTTTCTGGGCGGGACTGTAGGGAGTCAGAAACAAGTCTCTGGTACTTGGTGCAGTCGTCCCGATCAACACAATCTTGTCCTTTACCCAACTCGGGTCAACTTCCCCGTTCAACACCTGCCTGATACTCACTTGTCGCGCCACTTGCTTGGCAGACCGGTATTTGAGTAGAATTTGGTAGCCTCTGGCGTCAATATTTGCATAGCCGCCGCTGTCAGAAGTTAAAGGCACAAATTCTGCTTTTCCCCAGTTGATTTGGTTGGGATTAACAGGGCTATTTTCCTGCTGCACTCTGTCTTTGAAATACAACAAAGCCAGTTGCACAGAAAACGAGAAAGCAGTCTTCTTCTGTGCTTGGGAGACTGAAAGTAAACTGCGGCGCACAACGCCGTCAGCATCGAGCACGAAGTCATTAAAACCAACCCGATCGGGCGGTATCCCCGGAGGCGCAGGCACTCCCGGACTGTCTGAATCGCTCAATTTGTTGATCCCCACCACATTCGGTGCCTTCAATTGAGCCAGCAATTCTTGGTGTCCCGGTGCTTGAGGCAAATCCCGGTACAAGTCCAAACCGATGACTTTTGGTCGATACTTTTGCAGTTTTATCAAGGTTTGAGCGATCGCCCAGTCGGAAATCGGAAATCTCTCCAAAGCTTGAATATCCGCCTCAGAAATTCCCACTACCAGCAGCCGCGGATCGGGGCCGGCATCTGGCTGCAAGCGCACTAACGAGTCAAAACTCCCCAATTCCCAGTTTTGCAGCCCTCCCAACTGCCGAGCTCCCATATTCAGCAGCGTTAAAGTCGCGCCTGCAAGCATTGCAGGCAAAATCCTGACTCGTCGGCCTTGAGAACTCAGGTCAAGGCCAGTTGCGACAGACAGTACAGAACGAAGATTTCGAGAGAATTGGGCAGTCACAGCAAAAATATATCGGTGCAAATTCGCTTCGCTCAAGTCTGTTCTTACAGAATTGAGCTTATTATGAGATTGAATCTAATTTTTTCAGAAGTTTTGCCGAAACCGAGTTTATTTAAGCTAATTACTCGATTTGACAAAGTATTTCTGGAATTGGAAACCGGGTTGCTCAAGAGTTACCGACAAGTCCTGTCTTTAATTCCCCCGTTTCCCTAAATTTCCACAAGCGTTAAAATTTAGTCGATCGAAATTTCAGGATATTTTTGAGATTATGGCGAATCAACTTCCGATTCCGGTGATTGTTAACGGTGCAGCAGGCAAGATGGGCCGCGAAGTAATTAAAGCGATCGCAAATGCTGGTGACCTGACCTTATTCGGGGCTGTAGACCGCTCTCCTGAGTGCCTCAACGCCGATGCGGGGGAATTAGCCGGATGCGGCCCGTTAGAAGTTCCCGTCACTGACGACTTGCAAGGGATGCTGGTATTAGCATCTCAGGAAAAGCAGTTAGGCGTGATGGTAGATTTTACGCACCCTTCGTCAGTTTATGAAAACGTGCGATCGGCAATAGCTTATGGCATTCGCCCGGTAGTCGGCACTACCGGCTTGAGCAGCGAGCAAATTCAAGACTTAGCTGAATTTGCTGACAAAGCCAGCATCGGCTGTTTGATCGTACCCAATTTCTCGATCGGCATGGTTTTACTCCAACAGGCTGCTGTCACCGCTTCTCAGTATTTTGAACACGTAGAAATTATCGAGCTGCACCACAATCAAAAAGCCGACGCACCCAGCGGCACGGCTATTCAAACTGCTCAAATGCTAGCAGAAATAGGAAAAACCTTCAATCCCCCCGACGTAGATGAAACTGAAAAGTTGCATGGAGCTAGAGGCTGTCTAGCAGATGAAGGGATTCGCATTCATAGCATCCGCTTGCCCGGTTTAATTGCCCACCAAGAGGTAATTTTTGGCGGGCAAGGTCAAGTTTATACTTTACGACACGATACGAGCGATCGCGCTTGTTATATGCCAGGAGTCTTGCTATCTATACGCAAAGTCCTTGAATTGCGATCGCTCATTTACGGCCTGGAAAAAATTTTGTAGTCAGCAGTCATCAGTCATCAGTCATCAGTCATTAGTTATCGGTCATTGGTAATAGGAATTAATCTGATTTATAACTCCTAACTTATAACTTCTGACTGATAAATTCTGACTTCTCACTTCAACAATCTTCCGTTAAATCCCGTACAATGCTTCGTTGCCGAACTTCTTATGCTAATTCCCTTAACGCGCGAAACCTTTCAAGAGCTAATTCCCGCCGTCGCCACGGGAGCGCAATACAAATATATCTGGGGAAAACCGCCCGATTTTTTGAGGCGAATGTTAATCTCAGCGGTAACAGTAGTTTTCCTGCTGATCGTCTATAAATTCGCCGGTTCCGATGTCGCGCCGCTAGTTTTAATCACCGGATTGATCTCCGGTTTGTACTGGCTGTGGGCGCCGATTTTGTGGGCGAGTTTGCGGAATGCAGAATGCCGCAAATATCAATACTGCGGTTTTTGGCAAGGGCGAGTTTTGGATATTTACATCACAGATGAAGTCACCAGTCAAGAAGAAACTGTCAATCAAAAAGGACAACTCGTAATTGTAGACAACTTAGAACCGCGAATTAATTTAGAAGTCGGCGACAAAACCGGATTTACTACTACACTTAGAGCTCCATTACGGAAAGATCACCAAGGAATTGTCCCCGGCCAAGCTGCTTTAATGTTAATTATGTCAAATCAAGAAGATTTAGGCAGAATTGCCAAAGTTTCAGATATTTATATTCCCAGCCGTGACGTGTGGGTGAGCGACTATCCTTATTTACGCAGGGATTTGTTTGTAGAAATGAGCCAGCAGATAAAAAAAGGTAGACAGAAAAAAAGAGAAAATAGCACCAATCAAAGCAGAGACAGAAAAAGGAACTCATCCCCCGATTACGATTAATATCAAATGCGTTCGCATCGGAAGTTGGGTTAGGGTGAGTTTTTGGGATTGTCGGTTTCCGGCGATGATAGTTGGTAAAACCCGCCGCTAGTAATTCAAATTTTGTAGGGGCGGGTTCACCAACTATATCTAACAATTATCAACCATCTAAATAAACCCGCCCCCACCCCACAAATAATACCAATTTTAAACGAAATAACAGTATTCTTGTTCCCCCCCGATGCCTTGGGGGGGTTAGGGGGGGTCGAAGAGTGTTGCACGATTTTAAAAAAATGGTATAACCCGCATCAACCAAAAATTTGGCTCGAATGTTAAGATGTTGGTGATGATTATTGGTTGGGTTAGGGCGGGTTTTTGGGATTGTCGGTTTCCGGCGATGATTGTTGGTGAACCCGCCCCTACGAACCAATTTTAATTGCGGGTAGAAGGTCGAGTTTTCGGACGCCAGAAAAATTCAGACAGCTTAATTTTTGGTTGACCTAGCCGTTTTCGCCACGCTTCCATATAAGTGTAAAATACCGGAGTAAGATACAGCGTTAAAACTTGCGAAAACAGCAATCCACCGACGATCGCAATTCCCAACGGACGGCGCGATTCGGAACCGCTACCAACTCCCAGGGCGATCGGCAAAGTTCCAATTAAAGCCGCCATCGTCGTCATCATAATCGGACGGAAGCGGACGATGCACGCTTCGTAAATGGCATCAAATGCGCTTCTGCCTTCTTTGCGCTGTTTCTCGATCGCAAAATCTACCAGCATGATACCGTTTTTCTTGACAATTCCCACCAGCAAAATAATCCCGATAAACGAATAGAGATTCAGTTCAACCTGAAAGATTACCAGCGTTAACAGTGCACCAAATCCGGCTGACGGCAAACCTGACAAAATTGTCAGCGGGTGAATGAAATCCTCGTACAAAATGCCGAGAATTAAATAAATCACCAGAATAGAAACCAGCAACAACCAACCTAGATCGTTAAAAGATTGGTTGAATACCTGTGCTGCACCTTGGAAACTTGTTGTCACTGAAGGCGGCAAAACATCCTTTGCAACTTTCTCGATAGCTGCGGTTGCTTGACTCAGCGATGTGCCTGGAAGAGTGTGAAAGGAGATTGTAGCAGAGGGCAATCCCGTTAGGTGATTGACGGTTAGCGGGCCGACTGTTTGGGTGACATTTGCGATCGCACTTAGCAATATCATTTGTCCGGTGTTCGATCGCACGTAAAGCATCGACAAAGCACTCGGATCGCGCTGATACTCAGGCTTGAGCTCTAACACAACCGTAAATTGATTGTTAGGGGTATAAATCGTCGAAACCTGTCCTGAACCGTAAGCTGCGCTGAGGGTTTTTTGCACTTGTTGAGCACTAACTCCGACGGTTGCGGCTTTGTCGCGATCGACTTTAACTTGAAGCTGAGGCGTGCTCAGTGGCAAATCGCTATCCACACCCCGCAATCCCGGTAGCGTTTTGATTTTAGCTAACAATTCCGGCACCGCTTGACGCAGCGCTTGCAAGTCTAAACTTTGCACCGTAAACTGATATTGTGAATTCGTTTGTTGACCGCCGATCGGAATCGCAGCAGGAGAGCGTATAAAAGCTTGAATGCCGGGAATTCCGCGCAATTTAGGAGTGAGTTGTTGGATGATTTCGTCGGCACTGAGGCGGCGCTGCGATCGCGGTTTGAGCCTAATGGTAATGCGTCCGTTGTTCGCGGATGCGTTCGGGCCGCTCGCACCTACAGTTGAGTTCAACGCTGCAATGTTGGGATTTTTCCGAATAATATCAACGACTTTTTGTTGGTGAAGCAGCATATCTTCAAACGAAATATCTTGCGCTCCTTTTGTGTTAACGATCAGTTGTCCGGTGTCTTCAGTCGGAATAAAGCCTTTCGGAACTAGAACGAACAGATAAGCCGTAAACACCAGCAGAATTACAGAACCAATCAGCGTGACAAAACGGTATTTCAAAACAGGTTTTAGCGTCCATTCATATCCTTGCAGCAACAGGTCTAATCCCCGCTCGGAAACATTGTAGAAGCGGTTTTGTTGGTGTTGGTGGGACGATTTGAGAAATCGACTGCACAACATCGGCGTGAGGCTCAGAGAAACAAATCCCGACACCAAAATTGCGACAGAAATAGTCACGGCAAATTCATGAAATAATCTACCGATTAATCCACCCATAAAGATCAGGGGAATAAATACGGCAACCAATGAAAGCATCATTGATAGAATTGTAAAACCAATTTCTCTCGACCCTTTTAATGCTGCTTCTAGCGGTGCTTCTCCCATTTCTTGATGGCGGACAATATTTTCGAGAACCACGATCGCATCATCCACCACAAACCCCACTGAAAGCGTCAGCGCCATCAGAGACAGGTTATCTAACGAGTATCCCAACGGATACATCACCGCAAACGTGCCGATAATCGCCACAGGCAAAGCTAAACTCGGAATTACCGTCGCTGTGAGGTTCCGCAAAAATAGAAAAATTACTAAGACAACCAGACACACCGACAAAACTAAGGAGAACTTCACATCATCTACAGAAGCCCGAATTGATTGAGAGCGATCGTACATAATGCCCATTTCGATCGATTGGGGAATTTGTTGTTTGAGTGCGGGTAACATTTGCACGATCGAATCGACGATTTCAACAGTATTTCCATCGGGTTGAGGCTGCACAGCCAGCAAGATTGCAGGTTGATTTGTAACATTTTTATCGCTGTACAAATTCAAGACTTTGTTATTCTGCACGTCGTCAATCACGTTTCCTAAATCTTGCAAACTCACTGCTGCGCCATTTTTGTAAGCAACGATCAGCGATCGATATTCGGCTGCATTATTTAATTGACCGTTTACCTGAATTAAATAGCTTTTGTTATCGCCAGAAAGGCTTCCGGTTGGCAAGTTGACATTTCCTTGCGTAACAGCGGTTCTAACTCGATCTAATCCGATTCCCCTGGAGGTCAATTCTCGCGGATCGAGTTGAATTCTCACTGCATATTGTTTCTGCCCGTAAACCTGCACTTGCGCCACGCCGTCGATCGCAGAGATGGGTTGTGCGATCCTCACTTCTGCGGCTTCATCCACTTCTGCAATTGGCAGGGTTTTGGAGTACAAATAAAGGTAAAGAACTGGCGCAACAGAAGGGTTAACTTTCCGGTAGGTTGGCGGTTTGGGCATTCCAGAGGGCAATGAACCTGCGGCGGCGATCGCAGCTTGTACGTCTTTAGCAGCAGAATTTACACTGCGGCTGAAGTCGAATTGTAGGGAAATGTTCGCGCTACCGGTGGAACTGGTTGAGTTAAACGAATTGAGGCCAGCTATTTCAGTGAACTGTCTTTCTAGCGGCGCGGCGACTGAGGATGACATTGTTTCGGGGGTTGCACCGGGTAAGCTAGCAGAGACACTCACAAAGGGATATTCAACGTGAGGTAGGGCGCTAATAGGTAACAAAAAATAACTCATTAAACCGAAGATTAGGATGCCGGTGGTAACTAGGGTAGTCATCACGGGGCGGCGGATAAAGATTTCTGATAGGTTCATAATAAGAAGGAAGTTCGGCAACGGATTCTGTAACGGATGTAACGGATGTAACGGAGGTCGGGAAGTTGTAGGGTGTGTCGCCATCGAAAATACTTAACTAAATATCCACAACCTTATGGCGACGCACCTTCTCTCATTTTTAAACTCATAAAATTATCTGCGTTTATCTGTGTTTATCTGCTTGACATCTGCGGTTGAAAGATCGATCGATGGGATAGGTGGTCGCCCGATCGATTGTGAATATTTAGTTTGGATTTATCGCAGGCGACGCACCCTACGAATATTTGAGAAATGTTATTTTCCGTCCTCATTTAAACGAAAAAACTTGCCGAAACTTCACCTCATTGAGCTTTTTCCGCCACGATTCCATGTAGATGTAAAAAACGGGCGTGAGATACAGTGTCAAAACTTGTGAAAACAAAAGTCCGCCGACAACGGCAATTCCTAACGGGCGGCGAGATTCCGAACCCGCACCGACTCCTAGGGCGATCGGCAAAGTTCCCATTAAAGCTGCCATTGTGGTCATCATAATCGGTCGAAAGCGCACTAAGCAGGCTTGATAGATTGCTTCCGCTGGTTTTTTGCCGTCGTCGCGCTGGGCTTCGATCGCAAAATCCACCATCATAATCCCGTTTTTCTTAACAATTCCTACCAGCAAGATGATGCCGATGAATGAATAAACGTTGAGCTCAACGCCAAACAACATCAGCGTTAATAACGCGCCAAATCCCGCCGAAGGCAATCCCGACAGAATTGTAATCGGATGGATGAAATCTTCGTACAAAATACCGAGAATCAAATAGATGACGAGAATTGCGATCGCCAACAGAAACCATAAACTCGGCAGCGAACTTTTAAATACTTGGCTCGCGCCCTTATAATTGGTAGAAATGCTGTCAGGAATTACCGATTTCACTATTTTGTCGATCGCACTATTTGCCGTTCCCAGCGCCACCCCAGGGGCGAGGTTGTAGGAAATGGTCGCAGCATTCATCCGCCCGACATGGTTGACAATTAACGGTGCAGTTCCCGGAGTGATTTTAGCAAACGTTGCTAGCGGTACTTGTGTTTGACCGCCAGAAGCATCACTCGAATTACTGCCTGTTGTCGCGATGTAAAGCTGCATCAAAGCATTGGGATATTTTTGATACTTTGGTTCTAGTTCCAAAATAACTTGATACTCGTTGCTTGCACCGTAAATCGTGGAAACTTGGTAAGCGCCGTAAGCATTTCTCAGGGTGTTTTCGATTTGTTGAGCTGTAATTCCTAATGCTGAGGCTTTGTCGCGATCGATATCAACTTTGATTTGAGAAGTCATCTGTAAATCGCTGTTCACATCCTGAATTTCTGGCATTGCTTTCATTTTGTCAACCAGTTGCGGTACGTACTGCCGCAGCGGAATTACGTCAGAACTTTGCAGCGCGAGTTGATACAATCCTGTGCTTTGTTGGGTTCCCAAAGGAATTGCCGGAGGATTTTGCAAGAAGACTTGAATGCCGGGAATCTCTGCTAGTTGCGATCGCAAATTTTGCACAATTTCGTCGGCTCCCATCTGCCGCTGCGATCGGGGTTTCAGCCGAATAAACAAGCTTCCCGAATTTCCGGCAACAGCCGCCCCGCCGCCATTTGCACTCGCTCCTGCCCCGATATTCGAGTTGACTGCTTCCACATTCGGATCTTCCCGAATCGCGCTGACAACGGCTTGCTGGTGGCGAACTAATTCATCAAAAGAGGCATCTTGTGCAGCTTGAGTAATGCCCGTGGGCACTGTTCTCTTAAGGCGTGAGTGCTAGGATATTTGTGCAGCATAGAGTACAAGCTTATGAAGTGTATCCATTGC
>NZ_JAUBSX010000138.1:0-10307 GCF_036704885.1 Microcoleus sp. F4-D5
CCCGATAGTATTTAACTCACTACTTTACTT
Organism: Microcoleus sp. F4-D5; assembly: GCF_036704885.1. Lineage (NCBI taxonomy): Bacteria > Bacillati > Cyanobacteriota > Cyanophyceae > Oscillatoriales > Microcoleaceae > Microcoleus > Microcoleus sp. F4-D5. The sequence continues at coordinate 31 of NZ_JAUBSX010000138.1, forward strand.
CGCGTCATTAAATCGCGAACCACTTTCCCTCTTTGTCCAAAGTCCAGGTAATTGCCAAATCCGAGGAATATTTGTCAAGAAAAAGAGAGTGGATTGAAAAATTTAATCACAACTACCTGCGGCTGACAAGGATTCTCACAAGTTTGACAGAGTTGGGATTGAAAAATTACGCTTTAGCTCTTTTCAAATGTTTAGATGAGATCTATAACGAAGACAATGCAAGTATTGGTTTAGAAACTTATACTTATTGGAAAAAAGCTGTAAATAGTTAGAACTGATATTTTAGAATTATCGCTATAGCAAACCATAGGATACGCAAGAAAATTAAATTTTTGTGGAACAGGCTCGAAAGCCTGTTACGGGCGGCGTCGGAGCAACGGCCCACAAGAAAATTAAATTTTTGTGGAACGCGCATCTTGGCTGTAGCTGACATTGGTGCAGTTTTCCACCCAAGCGGATTCATGCTCAAAATAATATTTTAAATTATTTGAACCTTTTTCGCGATCGTCCTGTCTAAACACTTCAGATAACGAACTGGTGGGGGAGACTTCACAGGTGTTAGGTGTGTCAGCCAATGTTTTAACCGATGACTGTTCCGACTCGGACTTAGTTGCTCAATGTTTAAAGGGCGATCGCACTTGCTTTCGCTACCTTTACAAACGCTACCAACACAAAGTCAGATCGACCCTTTACCAACTCTGCGGCCCGTCACTTCTTGACGATCTAGCACAAGAAGTATTCCTGCGAGTCTGGAAAGGATTGCCTAAACTCAAGCACCAAGAAAATTTTTCTACTTGGCTTTATCGAATCACTTGGAATGTGGCTTCCGACCAAAGACAAGCATTTGCTAAACAGCATTCTTTTGACTCCCAGCTCAAAAATCAAGAAGTAATGGATGAGGTTATTCTCAAAGATAACACATCCGAATTGATGCAGTTGCACTATCAAGATTTAGTGCAGCGGGGACTGGATCAATTGAGTTTTGAACACCGCAGTGTATTGGTGCTGCACGACTTAGAAGATATCCCGCAAAAAGAAGTAGCCCAAATTTTGGGACTACCAGCAGGGACTGTCAAATCTCGCGTGTTTTATGCCAGAAATGCTGTGCGGCAATTTTTGCAAAAAGAAGGTGTCAGCGAGCTATGAATAACCCAAGCAGCGACCAAAAGTTAGTTAATTTCCTGAAGCAACATCGCCCAAACCTTCCAGAGGCTGCGCCCGATTTTGAGCAAAAACTTTTAGCAGCAATAGATAGGAATGAGGCGGGTGCAAAAAAGCTAAATTATCTAGGAGAGTCGCAATTTACCCTGTCTAGCAAAAGAGCGCGAACGATCGGTTTTCGCAAGTGGGTTTTTCCTTCTGCGATCGCCGCTGGCTTGCTAGTTTTTTGGTCGGGCTACCGTGCGTTTGAGACTGCACAATTGCCAGATAATGAAACAGCTAAGTTAGAAGCATTTTTAGTCACTAACTGGGAAGGTGTACTGCATGATTCTAGCGAAAAAAATATGACCGATCGCTCGCAAACAGACTGGTTGACTTTCAGCCAGAGTTCTGACAGCGAACCGCTAACAAATAACTAATCTCAAAGAGGTAATTTCCATGTCAATTCGTCGCATTTCTGCCCTAGCCGTTTTAATGCTGACTCTCGGCAGCACAGCCGCAGCAATAGCAGTTCCCAATCCCCTAGAACCGGAAACAATTGCCCAAAATCAGCGTCCCAATCGACCCGCTGGTAAGGAAGGTGGGATGTTTGAGAAACTGAATTTAACTGCGGACCAAAAGCAAAAAATGCAGGCAGTTCGCGATCGGTACAAAGACCAAGTTTCTCAGCGGATGCAGGCAGTCCGCCAAGCCAGACAAGAATTGGAAACGATGATGTCCGGCACGGCAAATGCCAGCGAAATACGGGAAAAACACCGTCAAATAATAGGCCTGAGGCAGCAGTTGGAAGAGGTGCAATTTGAAAGTACACTCGCAATGCGAGAAGTGCTCACGCCCGAACAGCGCACCCAATTAGCTCAACTGATGCAGCAGCGCCGACAAACTGCTAGAAACAGGATGCAAAACGGTCAAAAACCGCAGTAATTGAAGAGTAGTTTTGAGTGAATCGCAGGGTGTGCAACACGCACTCTGCGATTTTCATTGTCAGCAGGTAGACATCAACAGTCCTGGAAGCAAAAACCCGGTATCTGCACGTAATTTGGTCGTATACGCTCGATCGCGACAGCGAGAAACCGGGTTTTTTGCTCTAGTCTGTAAGTCGCGATCGACAAACGCCCCCAGATAGAAACCCAGATTTTCTCTAATCTATGCGATTGCTGTATCTATTCAGCAAATAAGTCTAAAAAAACAGCAATTTTAAATGCGTGTGAGTGCTTTCTTTCTTGGGCAATAAGTCTAAAAAAACAGCAATTTTAAATGCTTGCAAGTGCTTTATTTCTCTTAAAATTCAGGTTCTAAGTTGAGCTAATTAGCCTGTGACGTTTTTTATTTATTTAAAATTTATATTAATAAGTTAAAATAATGAGTTGGAAAGTCTCATAATCTTTTCTGGATGAATCTACCGAACGACTCAAGTTACATTTATTTACACGGATTTGCTTCAAGTCCCGATTCAGCTAAGGCTAAATATTTCCGAGATCGCTTTTCTTACCTAGGAATTGACCTAAAAACTCCCGCTCTCAATCAAAACGATTTTTCGGGTCTCACTCTCACCCGCCAATTAAACCAAATAGAAACAGAATTTTTGCCAACCGAATCCTTCCAATCTCCCACAGAAAATGTAAAAAATCTAGGGGAAGTCACCATAATTGGGTCTAGTTTTGGGGGGCTGACAGCGGCTTGGTTGGCCCAGCGACAATTGTCAGTAAAGCAAATAGTTTTGTTAGCACCGGCTTTTGAATTTATCTCGCACTGGCTGCCACTGTTGGGACAGCAACAGTTAGAAAAGTGGCAGTCTGAGAAATATTTGCCCGTATACCACTACGGCGAACAGCATTATCAGCAGCTAAATTATCAGTTTGTGGCAGATATGGCTCAATACCCTGAAGAAAAATTAATGCGGTCAGTCCCTACGTTAATTCTTCACGGCAAGCATGATACAATAATACCGATTCAGTGCGATTCGTTTAGTCCAAATGAGTGACAACACTTAGAGACGGCTAGTATGACATTATAGTCATAACAACTAAATACACATCTGGATGTGGGTCATTCCAAGTTCCAGTCTGCAAGTGCAGCAGTAAAAGCATATTCCCTATCTTTTTAGGTAGCAACTAATAGGGTAAAGCGGGAATAAAAAGACAGACTACTGGTAGCCGAAACTGGTAACTGTCGAGCAAGAGTTCATGTGTAGCGAAAGCAAAGATGTGTCTGAACCATCGTTATATTAGATGGTCTAACGGCTGAATCAAGTGTAAACCCGTTGAAAAACACGGTAAAAACTGATTAAAGACCAAGCCAAAAGGCAAGGATAGGGAATAGGCGATTTGAGTCTCGACCTATAAGCACCTCCCATAACCCCGGTGGATAGCATCACACTAAAAACTTTAACAATGTGTATTTGGAACGAAGTAACTCTCATATATTTCTGGAAATAAATCTATTACCCAGTAAGTAGCTAACGAATAATATATGAGAAAGGGATTGTGTCAAAAGCGAACGCTCTGTTGTAATGACAGAGATATGCAGACAGACGCATGGTAACTTCAAGGATAGGAACTTTAGTAGCAATGAATAAGTCTAAAACGCGGGAAAACCCGACGGTGGAATGGAATCAAATCAATTGGCGAAAAGCCGAAAGATTGACATTCAAGTTGCAAAAACGTATCTATCGAGCAAGTGAGCGTGGCGATGTTAAAGCAGTTCGGAAGCTTCAGAAGACCTTGATTAATTCATGGTCTAATAAGGTATTAGCGGTACGACTGGTCACGCAAGACAATACTGGCAAACGTACAGCAGGTGTGGATGGTATTAAATTACTACCACCACAGCAACGAATCAAGCTAGTAAGTCAACTCAAAGCAAATGGAAAATCACAACCGACACGTCGGGTAATGATACCAAAACCAGGAACCAATGAGTCAAGACAATTAGGCATACCAACTATGTACGACCGCGCCTTACAAGCAGTTGTGAAAGCAGCTCTTGAACCAGAATGGGAAGCAAAATTTGAGCCTAACTCATTTGGTTTTAGACCAGGTAGGTCGTGTCACGATGCAATAGGAGCTATCTTTGACAGTATCAGATATAAAGCCAAATACGTGCTGGACGCCGATATTGCCAAATGCTTTGACCGCATTAATCACAAAGCATTACTTGACAAAATCAATACCTATCCCCGACTCAGAAAACAAATTAAGTCGTGGCTTAAAAGCGGGGTATTAGACCAAGGTGAAATTTTTCCGACCGATGAAGGTACGCCACAAGGAGGGGTTATTTCCCCGCTATTGGCTAATATAGCCCTTCACGGAATGGAAGAACGGGTTAAACAATATGCGGAAACGCTAACAAAAGGATACTTGGGTATCAATAAAAAAGGTAAACGAGCATCATTAAGCTTAATCCGATACGCCGATGACTTTGTGATTATGCACAAAGACATTGAAGTAGTAACAGCCTGTCAGAAGATAATTGCGGAATGGTTAGGTAACATGGGCTTAGAATTAAAACCAAGTAAAACAAAACTAACCCACACTCTCAATGAATATAATGGAAATGTTGGGTTTGAGTTTTTAGGGTTCCACATACAACAACACAAGGTAGGTAACTACCGAAGTGCCAGAAGTCCAAATGGAATTCCACTAGGGTTTAATACGTTAATCACCCCTTCAAATACAAAAATCAAAGCTCACCTCTCCAGAATAGCTGAAGTAATAGACAGTCATAACACCGCCCCACAAGGTGCTTTAATTAGTCGCCTGAATCCAATAATTAGGGGATGGTCAAACTATTACTCAACAGTAATAAGTAAGGAAACCTTTAACAAGGCGGATCAACTTACTTATGATAAACTGCGAGCTTGGGCGAGAAGACGGGGAAAAGGTAACATCAACAAAGACAAATACTGGCGAACAGTAGGCGACAGAAATTGGTGTTTCAGCACAGAAGAAGGTTTAGATCTGACCCAACACTCAACAACGCCTATTAAAAGGCACGTCAAGGTAAAGGGCAATTCAACACCTTATGACGGTGACTGGATTTATTGGAGCAAAAGACGTGGAGAATACCCTGGAACACCAACAAGAGTGGCAACACTGCTTAAGACACAAAAAGGTAAATGTACCCACTGTGGTCTGTATTTTACACCTACAGACACTGTAGAAGTTGACCATATCCAACCTCGGTCATTAGGCGGTAAGGATGAATATAAAAACTTCCAACTTCTGCACAAACACTGTCACGACACAAAAACGGAAAATGACGCTTCCCCCGACAGGAACTATTATAGCAATCCGTTTTGAGTTGTATCCTTAAAAAAGGATGAAGATATCAAGGAGCGGAATGAAGCGAAAGTTTCACGTTCCGTTCTGAAAGAGAGGTAGGGATAGAAATGCCCCTATCGACTCTACCAGCTAGCAGAAATTTTGCCGCTAACCGTCCCTGGGTGCAATTAATCGAATTAGAAGACGATCATGCTTTGGGAAATGTCCTAGCGGAAATTTGGGAAGCGATTCAAAAGTTTTGCCAATTCAAACATTAAAATTTGACCAACTTGCAAGTCTCAACAATCAAATGACTGAACAAGATCGATCGACTCGCACCTTAGCCGTTGATATTGGCGGAAGCGGCATCAAAGTTATGGTTTTGGACGATGAAGGCCAACCCCAAACAGAACGTAGCCGTTTAGAAACGCCTCAACCGCCGAAACCGGAACCCGTACTAGAGGCGATCGCCTCTTTAGCCAGCGAACAAGGGGAATTTGACCGAGTATCTGTCGGTTTTCCCGGCGTCGTCTGTGGCGGCTTCATCAAAACCGCAGTGAATTTAGATCCGTCTTGGATAGATTTTGACCTACAAACTACTCTCAAAGATCGCTTGGGAAAACCTGTGCGAGTAGCTAACGATGCTGATATTCAAGGATTGGGAGCAATTGCCGGAACGGGTGTAGAATTAGTAATTACCCTTGGCACAGGTTTAGGTTCTGCCTTATTTGTTGATGGTATCTTGATACCTAATTTGGAACTCGGGCATCACCCGTTTCGCAAAGGGGAAACATACGAACAGCAATTAGGTCGCTTGGCATTAGATACAGTTGGTTCCAAAAGATGGAATCGCCGCCTGGAAAAAGCACTCGCCTCTCTACAAAATCTCTTTAACTGCGATCGCATTTACATCGGCGGCGGTAATACTAAAAAAATTGCTGTTGAGTTACCGCCGCAGGTTAAAATAGTACCCAATGTGAGCGGTTTGTTGGGCGGCATTGCTTTGTGGCGCGATTGAATAAACTTTGTGGCAAAAATGGCCGTCAATATCAAAGAAACCGGTTTTTTTGCTCGGATTAAAGGCAATAATCCAATCTTTCGGTAAAAAACCCGGTTTCTGAATCCACGACGGTTGATTTGGTTTTTGGCTTGTGCGTTAGCGGAGCCCGCCCCTACGGGGGCTACGCCAACGAAGAGGATCGCCATTTTAAAAATTATTCTCCCATCGGATCGCGGTAGCGTTTGGGTTCATCCTTGCGAAACAGATTCGCCAAACCGAGGATGCCCAACAAACCCAAAGCACCCCAATGATTGTTGTCGTTTTTGCTTTCTTGAAAGGGAGTTCTGTCTAGAACAACTCCATTAGAATCAGTATTGTTCTGGGCCGGATCTGAGTTAGTTTGAGCTGAGGCAGGCATAGCTGAAGGGAGAACAGCCAAACTCAAAGCTATCAGGGTAGCGGCGGTATTTTTAGATATATCGGAAGGCTTGACTTTCATACTCCGTCTCCAAATATCAGCAGTTACTTTATCAAAGTAATCAATTTGCCGCAGCCGACGTATCAATCGATCGACAGAAACTAAATCTCCCCTCTCCTCTTGCTTTCGAGATAGAACAAGCTCTATGCTAAACTCAGATGCTTGTAACCAAATTATCTAAAATAAAAAGTCATAAATTAGACCATGCTTTCCTTTATCCGAAAAGATTTAGCCGAACTTACCGCATACACTCCCCATCCGGGCGGCGCGTCAGGAGAACCAGCGCACTCGGAAAGTGCGATCGATCGCCTCGATACCAACGAATGCCCCTACGACTTGCCCGAGGAATTAAAAAAAAAGCTAGCTTGGACTTACCAGCAGTTAATTGAGACAAATCGCTATCCCGACGGAGGCCACGCGGCACTCAAAGAGGCGATCGCCCAATACGTCAATGAATCCCTAAATGTCCCCCCCCTTGTTGAGGGGGGGCTAGGGGGGGTTACACTGCCAAAAACAGCCATTACAGGCGACAATATTTCTGTGGGCAACGGTTCCGACGAACTAATTCGATCCATCTTAATAGCTACTTGTTTAGGCGGGCAAGGCTCTATTTTGGTAGCGAATCCCACCTTTTCGATGTATGGAATAATCGCCCAAACCCTCGGTATTCCCGTTGCGAGTGTTCGGCGGAAAGAGGAGAATTTTGAAATCGATATCGAGGCGGCTAAAAGGGCGATCCTCTCCGTTAGCGTAGCCCCCGTAGGGGCGGGCTGCGCTAACGACAAAAATCAAAATCCCCCCGTGCGCGCCGTCTTTGTCGTTCATCCCAATTCTCCCACAGCCAATGCTTTAACAAAGGATGAAATAGAATGGTTGTCAAGTTTGCCGGAACAGATATTAGTAGTAATTGACGAAGCTTATTTTGAATTCAGCCAAAATACTTTAGCCGACCAATTGCACCAGCATCCGAATTGGATAATTTTGCGGACATTTTCCAAAGCATTTCGACTAGCCTCAATGAGAGTCGGATATGCGATCGCCCATCCCGAACTCGCAGCCGCCTTAGAAAAAATCCGCCTCCCCTACAACCTTCCCAGTTTCTCGCAAACCGCAGCCGAGTTAGCCCTAGCGCAGCGGCAGTTATTGCTAGCAACCATTCCCGAAACTCTATCAGAAAGGGCAAAATTAATTGCAGCGCTAACTCAGCATCAAAAATTACAAGTTTGGTCGAGTGCGGCTAACTTCGTTTACCTGCGGGTGAAAGCTGGCGAGGGGGAATCTGCCGAACAAGAACACAAACAAATCATGCAGCAGCTAAAAGATCGAGGTACTTTAATTCGCCACACCGGGGGAGGTTTGCGAATTACGGTGGGTAGCCCGGAGGAAAATCAGCGAACAGTCGATCGAATCGCAGCGATTTTCGATTAAAATTAACATCCACCGTTGCTCAATATAATGCTAATGATGAACTCTGTAGAACTATTCAGCGGAGCAGGAGGCTTAGCAATAGGCGTCTCAAAAGCCGGCTTTTGTCATAAAGCAGTTATCGAGCGGGATAAAAACGCCTGCGAGACAATTCGCGAAAATCAGCGTCGGGGTGTAAAAGCGATCGCCAACTGGTCTGTTTTTGAGACAGATATAGCTAAATTCGATTTTACATCGCTAGAAATCAAAGAGGGGGTAGACCTTCTAAGTGGAGGGCCGCCCTGTCAGCCTTTTTCTGTAGGAGGAAAACACTGCGGGAGTGAGGACGATCGAAATATGTTTCCGCACTTTTTTCGGGCCGTGCGAGAACTCAAACCCAAGGCATTTGTTATCGAAAATGTTAAAGGTTTATTGCGTTCCTCCTTCACTAAATATTTTGAGTATATTGTCCTACAACTCACTTATCCAGAAGTTGTACAAAGACTGGATGAGGATTGGCCCCATCACCTGTCCCGGTTAGAACAGCATCATACCGCCAGTCGCGGTGACGGACTATCATACCGTGTAGTATTTCGCTTACTCAACGCGGCAGACTACGGCATTCCCCAAAAGCGCGAAAGGGTTTTTATTGTAGGTTTTCGATCGGATTTAGGATTAGAGTGGTCTTTTCCTGAACCGACTTGTTCTCAGGAAGCCTTGCATTGGGCTCAATGGGTGACTGGCAATTATTGGGAGCGCCATCGAATCTCTAAAAGCGATCGTCCAGACATACCTAGCAAGCTTTCCTCGCGCATATTCAATCTTCAGTTCAACTTGTTTCCACCTCAAAAACAGCCTTGGCGCACTGTGCGGGATGCCATTTCGGACTTACCACAAGAAGGCAATAAAGAAAGGCAAAACAGCATACTAAATCACATTTTTATATCAGGAGCCAGAAAGTATCCAGGCCATACGGGCAGCTTGTTAGATGAACCAGCTAAAACTTTAAAAGCAGGAGTTCACGGGGTCCCTGGAGGAGAAAATATGTTAGTTGATCCCACGGGGCAGGTGCGTTACTTTACGCTTCGCGAAGCTGCTAGACTGCAAACTTTCCCTGACGAATACTTCTTTCCTCACAGTTGGACAGAAACTATGAAGCAGTTGGGGAATGCTGTACCAGTCGCTTTGGCAGAAGTTATTGCCTCTAGCATTAGATCGCGGCTGGAGACAGTTAGAACAGCGAGAGTGTAGTCAATGAATTTGAGATTTTAGATTTGAGAATTTACTCTATGCTCGAAGTATTTAGAGTCCCGCCAGATTTACAAGAAAACTTAATCGCTTTCTGTGGCAGGCAAAATTGTTACAACCTTCAGGAACTCGATCGCTTCAGGAACGATTTGAGCGAATATTGCGGAGCATATTTGCTGTACTACCAGGGCGACTTCTCAATGTATAACCTCATTAAACAGGCAAACTTGAATAAGTGCTGTCTGCCAATCTATGTAGGTAAAGCAGCTCCGGGCGGTCGTCGGACGGGGCGTACAACTATTGGCAACACTCTTTACGGACGCTTGTCAGAGCATAGAAAGTCGATCGAAGCTGTAGACAATCTAAAAATTGAGGATTTCGCGTTTAAAGTCGCGCCGATGGAAATCGATTTAGTTTCCTGGGGAGAAGCCGTTTTGATCCGTCACTTCAGTCCTGTGTGGAATAAAGAAATATCGGGATTCGGGATACATGACCCCGGAAGTGGGCGAGCTGGACAAAAACGTTCTGTATGGGATAGATTGCACCTCGGTCGCACTTTTGCCACCAAGCTTCCTCTAGGGAATACTCCGATCGATATTGATGCTTTGTCGGTTAGTATAACACAGCATTGTCAGCGGATGATAGAAGAGTTATACCATTTTTCTAAAGTTATGCTAGAGTTACCTGAAAAGTAAAGGAGAATATTAAAATGTCTGGGCGTCCT
>NZ_JAUBSX010000139.1:0-5072 GCF_036704885.1 Microcoleus sp. F4-D5
CAGATGATATCACCATCTACCCCTTTTGCCTAGAATGACCTCCTACTCTACCTTTCAGAGATGCCGTGAAAAGTAAGGCAGTTGTTAAACTAATCTATTCCCATTCATTCCTGACTTTGATTCATTAATTACAGACAGCAGAAAAGGAGAAAGTTATGACTCAATAAGATTATGTTGTCATTGGCGCAGGCTCGGCAGGTTGTGTGGTTGCCAATCGCCTCACCGAAGATGGTGAAACAACAGTATTATTGCTCGAAGCGGGCGAGCCCGCGACTAAGCCGGAGATCCAAAATCCTGTGGATTAGATCGAGCTACTCGGCAGCGAAGTAGACTGGGCATATTTCACAGAAGAAGAACCCCATCTCAACGGGCGCAAAGTCTTTTGTTCGCGGGGAAAAGGCTTGGGTGGCAGCAGTTCGATCAATGCCATGATTTACATTCGAGGCAAGCGTCACGATTTCGATCGCTGGCAAGCATTGGGCAATCCAGGCTGGAGTTATCAAGACGTTTTGCCCTACTTCAAGAAATCGGAAAATCAGCAGCGAGGTGCGTCCGAATTTCACGGTGTTGATGGATTGCTGAACGTCAGCGACCCAATCGATCTGGTTGTCACCTCACAGCGATTTGTAGAAGCTGCTGTCTCCTTAGGATACGATCGCAATCCGGATTTCAATGGCGCACAACAAGAAGGCGCGGGACTGTATCAGTTGACGGTTAAAGATGGGAAGCGGCACAGCGTAGCGGCTGCATTTCTGGTGCCGATTCTCGATCGCCCCAATCTAACAACTCAAACCGGCGCATTAGCGACGCGGTTATTGTTTGAGGGAACCCGCGCAATTGGAGTGGAGTATCTGCACAATGGTGCTATCGACCAAGTTCGAGTAAATCGGGAAGTGATTCTGTGTGCCGGTGCGTTCGATTCCCCTAAACTGTTGATGTTGTCTGGAATTGGCAATGCAGAAGAATTGCGATCGCTAAATATTCCCGTAGTTGTTGATTTACCAGGAGTCGGTCAGAACCTCCAAGATCACCTGACTGTTTCAGTGGCACACCAGTCAACTCAGCATCTGCAACCTGCACTAACCAGCAATATCGCAGAAGCTGGATTATTCTTACATACAGAAGAACGTTTAGATACGGCACCAGATTTGCAGTTTTTCTCTGCCCCTATTTTGTGGGTGCCTCCTGCCTATGCCCGCGAAGGTCCGGGAGTCACTATTACAGCCTGTGTGACTAATCCTCAGAGTCGCGGCAGTCTCAAATTGCGTTCTGCTTCCCCTCTAGACCCACCCTTGATTCGGATGAACTATCTCCACAGTGAATCCGACCTGCAAAAACTGGTTGCCGGGATTAAAATTAGCCGCCAGTTGTTCCACAAATATTAAATAAACCTATGGCACTTCTCTAATGCAGACTAACTTTGACTGCGAAAAGTCGCGCACAAATTTACAATTTTACCTCCACTGCGGCGACAGATTTGTAATAGCAACTAGCTACATAATTCATAAATTAAATAGCTTCTACGATAATCAAAAAATTAGAAGCGCAACTCCTAGCCTTAACACCTACCGAGAAATGTCAAATCATCGAATTATTAACCCAAAACTTCGCTAATACCTGCTAATGAATGAGCCAAACTCCCGGTGTCTGTGGCGGTGATGCTTGTATTAGAAATACTTGCATTTCTGTTTGGGTGCTGGTGAGCTTTCGTCGGTTGGGCATGAACGAGTCTCAACTCTTAAATAACTATCCCATACTAACTGCTACTGATTTAGCAAATGCGTGGGCTTATACGGCAGATTTTCCAGATGAAAGTGAAATAGCTATCCGCGAGAATGGCGAGAATTGAAATGATGGCGCGTGTTTATACTTACAAACCATTCCGCAGAGTGGTGGTAGAATTGCTGCGCCTTATGATTCGTAATATTCTGACAGTGCAAGCAGCCGGAAAGGATAACCCAAAAAATCCGGACGAAGAAGTGTAAGCTTTTGCAGTCAGTGAAAATCGAGCTGTTTTAACTCTAAATGGCCGTTATTCGATCGCACGGCACAGCTTACAGCTTGACCATGCTGGAATCATTGTTTGTAGGGTAGAGGATGATTTAACAAGAATGGCTGCTAACCTCAATCAGGCTATTTCCTGACTTGAAAAATTAACAGGTCACTTGATTTGAGTCGATCGCACTCTCGCCACCATCTATATCTTAAGCGATCGCCACAAAGTAAAGTACAGCAATCTCAACCAGAACACCACTGCATCGGTTTGATTGTCTGCTAGATGGCCTCGCCGATATTTCCCGCTGAAACAACCTAGGACGCGACTAAAACAGGAGACTCTGAAATCCGGCAAACATTGGACACCGTTGGCTGCTGCGACACGACTCGCACTTCGTGAGGATACCGGGGACGGGGGTCATTTTCTAACCAGATGGGCGGTACCATCATCACTTCATAGTAAGCGATCGTATGCAAAACCCCTGGCTGGGACTTCAATTCCACTGTCAAGCCTGCTCTGTACTCAAAAGCTTCTTCCCAGTCTAGGTTTCCATTCATATCCATAGCCATCGCGCCTCTTAATCTTGTTTCTTTTCTCTATTGTAGGCTGCTACATAAAACATTTGGTACTTTCTGTTGCTTATGATACAATTTTTAACCTTATATGTTAGATCCCTGACAATTTAACAAAGAGGAGAAATTGTCAATAAGTAAATAGACAGATTTCCCCAGAGGTAACAAGAAAGCTCAAAAGCTAGGCTGGACAAGAGTTTGAGTTGATATGTCTCAAAAAAAATACGGGGGCGAAGCGCCAAGAGGCTGATATCAACTCCGGTAGCATGGGAATTCATATTACCCACACTCAGGACAGGGCACGGCGCCGTGTCCCTACAATTAATCGGGGTAGGGACACGGCGCAAGGGCGGCGCGGTGTCCTCGGTATCATTCCGATGCAATCGGAAACGATATGACACAAAGGAAGAGAAGAGAATTTTAAGGACTCAAGTTTGTACTACAAACCTATTTTTGGAAGTTGGTCTAGTAAAAGAAAGCCGGTTTTTTTTACTAGACCGGGTTTCTTGATTAGTGAAAACTCAACTAATTTCACTTGGTTTGTTTCTGGTTCCTGTCGCTATCGCCGTCTTTTTAGCAGTTGTTTTGTTCGGCACCGTTTTCTCAGTTTCAGTTTCCGATTTGATCGCAGCAGTTTTAATTGACTTCTTCGACTTACTGCTAGTTTGGTCGCCCCCAGCAGCAGGGGGGTTATACGGGCCGTTTGCCGGGCCTGTGATTTTTCTGGCCCACAGAACCCATTTGATATCTTTTCTTAAAAAATAAGGCAAACAAACAAGTCGTCTCACATAACTCAACAGGCACAAGACGATAAATCATGAAGCGGCTGACAGCGAAGTATTTTTCTCAAAAACCCGCTTTCTGACTACCCCTGCGTAACTTCCAATTACCAATTACCAATTACCCATTTCCAATCACCAATCACCAAGGACTCCCAATCATCACAAAAGCCGACCAATAATAAGGATGCGACAACTTCAAATCCGCAAACCCTTGCAGCGAAGCCGGCAACTCCACCCCCTCACCCCGACTCGAACCCCGCAATCGGCCGCCCTCCAAACGCACATCTCCCCGCAACATCGCAATTTGCGCTTGTTGCAGCGCCGCCCCCTTAATTCGCGCCGTCTTCAACTGCTGGTAAAACTCACTCATCAATCCCAAAGTACCTTCATCACTCACGTACCACAAACTCCCCAAAGCCGTTTGCACCCCTGCTTGCAGCGCCAAACCCCCAAAACCCAACTCCGCCTGTGCATCTCCCACCGCAGTCCGACAAGCACTTAAAACTAACATATTCACCTGCGGATCGTTCAATCTCAAATCCCGCAATTGATCCAGTCGCAGCCGACTATTCCACAACTGGATAAAAGAATTATTCGGTACTCCAGGTCGAAATTCGCCGTGAGTAGCTAAGTGAATAACCCCAAAAGGTCGGCTTTGATGCTGTCGCTTCAAATTCTCCAAAGTGAAATCCTCATTTAGAAAACTAACTCCCGGCCACTCTCGGGCAATAGCGGCTATTTCAGCAGGAACCGCAGGCAAAGGATTCAACTCGGAAAATTCCGAGGCACCCATTGCTAAAACTTGAGAATTTCTGATATCGACGTAGCGACTATCTGTTAAATTCATGCTGGGCATCAGGCTGAGACTGTACTTTTCCACCAAAAATTGCTGTCCGTCGTGCAAAGCAGCAAAGGGCATACCTCTCAAACCTCGATCGACCACAAAGGAAATAGTATCGGTTTCGCACTTTTTCAAACTGTCCTCTAAAGGCTCAATCATCCACTTATAAAGCTGTTGGGAAGAGGGTAAATAACTCGTAGTACCCCGCACCCCCGGTTTGGTAATCTCATCCCTGAACTGAGTTACAACTTTCAGCAGTTCTTGCCGGTTCGCTGCCGGCATGCTTTTGTGAACAACTTCACCGCAAGAAGTGATCAGCATTAAATTTAATTCTTCGGGCTGCGAGAAGAGATAAATTAAGCTGGGTTTCGTGCCGGTTTCTGCGCCCACCGATCCTAACTTTTTTTTAATTTCCTCTGGGGATACCAACTCGTCGCGGATGTTGATGCCTAAATATTCCCCGAATTCTTGGCTGAAAGATTGATCCAGCAGAGACAAAGCTTCCGAGATTTTGCCGCCCTCCAAATTCCTGCCGATGTCGCCGCGAAATGCTGACTGAATAACAGAATCTCTGATTTTTAAATCGATGAAATTTCTGACTCCTCTGGGAAATTGCATTCTTTCAGGAAGCATCCTATCTCCGGGCTTTCCTATATCTCGCGATATTATATTTTGGTTCTGTCGCTGTTGGCGGCTGAAGGGTTGGTTGCGATCGGGGAAAAGCAATCGCCCTCGATCTAATGGAAATCTATCCCTTGGTGATATTGGGGGCGCATTGGGATTGAGGGGATTATTCGGATTGTCGGGATTGAGGGGATTATTCGGATTGTCGGGATTGAGGGGATTATTCGGATTGTCGGGATTGAGGGGATTATTCGGAT
>NZ_JAUBSX010000139.1:5172-9601 GCF_036704885.1 Microcoleus sp. F4-D5
TGTCGGGATTAGTGGGTTGATTAGTAGTGACGATCGCACTATTGCCTTGAGTGTAAGAATTGATAAAAGATTGCCCCTGAGCAATCGTACCCACAGCATTGCTGGCGATCGCCCCAGCAGTACCGTTAGCCGTCGCATCTCCCACCGCAAAAGGCGTCGGCGGATTCACATCGCCCCCGCCGTGGCGGATCGTAACTGTGCCCGGTTGAGTGTCGCCAAGAGTCGAGATGCTAACAGGAGTGCCGTTTTGGTCAAAAGTACCCGTCACTCGAACTAAACCCGGAGTTGCGATCTCAACATTACCGCCCGGAGCATCGATCGATGCAACACTGATATTATTTTGAGCGTTAAGATTTACTGTAGAAGTGCGATCGGCACTAACAACAGGATTAACATTTATTCGCCCAATTGCGATTTCGTTACCCGCTAAAATTCCCACACTTTCGCCAGCACTTATATTACCAGTGCTCACAGTTCCCCTGCTGCTAGTCACATCAACAGCAACTCCCTGCAAGTCTCGTGCATTTACATTGCCCGAAGAAGCTGTCAAATTGACATTTCCTGTTGTGGCGTCCGTATTGCCAATAATATTAATACTTCCAGAATTGCTATTGACATTAACTCCAACTCCCCGCAAATTTCCTGAATTTACATTGCCAGAAGCTGTCAAATTGACAGTATTTTCTGTTGCTGTAGCGCGTCCAAGATCAATATTTCCCGAAGTGCTATTTACATTAATTCTTGTTCCCAGCAAATCCCCTGAACTTACATTGCCAGAACCTATTATATTAATATTCCCAATAGATGTAGTATTGCCGATCGCAATATTTCCCCCATCGCTATTGACGGCAACTGCTCCCCCTTGCAAACTCCCTGCCTGCAAGTCGCTGGATGCTCTCAAAGCAATAGTGCCAGTGCCAGCGTCGATCGATGCAACATTAATATTAGTTTGGGCATCCAGATTGACTGTGGGAATTATGGGATTAGCTGGATTTGCGGCGGCAGGATTAACAGTTATTGCCCCTGTGTTGATTAACTGTCCTGCTAGAATTCTGACATCTCCGGTAGTAGCGATCGCACCCGTATTAACACTCCCATTGCTGCTAGCACTGACAGTCGCAGCGGTGAGATTGCCAACCGTTAAGTCCCTAAAAGCTGTCAAATTGATATTCTCACTTGCTGTGATATTGACTGGTGCAGTATTAGGAACAAAGGTATTGGGATCGGCCAACACTCCCACTGCCCCGGAGTTACTGGTAATATCAACATTAGATCCCTGCAGAGTCCCAAAATTCACATTGCCAAAAGCTCTGAGTGCGATCGCCCCGGAAGTCCCAGTATCGATCGACCCTGTTACTATATTGCCTCGAACAGTATTCAGACTAATACTGCCGTTGATATCAGCACGAGAAACGTCACTTGTCAATATAATATTGTCATTAGCTTGAATATTAATTGTCGAACTAGACGTTAATCTGCCCCCAACTACCACTGCCCCTTCCCTGCTTTCGAGACTAATTTGACCGCCATTAATATCTCTAGTTGCGATACTTCCCGGCGCTGACAAAATCACCGGCCCGCCGGCAGAAATATTTTCAACAGAAATCAAATTATTCGACAAAAGAGACGGAGGAGTAAATATTGCATCGTCACCTAAAGGATTAGGTTGTTCGTTATCACCCGGAGTATCGGCAGGAGAATTAGGAACATTAGGAGAATTTGCCAAATTTTGCACTCCCGCCCGCAGAATTAAGGCCGGACTGCTGGTTAAAATAGCAATATCTGGATCGCCACTCACATTTTCTCTACCCAATGCAATATCGGGGCCGGTAATTGTAATATCCTCGGCAAAAATGCTCCCCCTCGCCTCGACTTTCAGCGAAACTCCGGTATAATCTCCGAAGAAAACATCTCCTTCCGAACTGATAATCGGGTCAAATAAACTGACAAAGTTTCCCGGCATTCCCGACAAATTGCGAATCGAAAAATTCCCACCAGAAACAAAGTGGGAATCACCCGAAATAACGCCGTTGCTAAGCAAACTCAAATTGCCGCCGCTTTGGAATTGCGGGGGAAGAGACAAGCCGCCGATCGCATTTTGAGTCAGAATATCAATAGTGCGATCGGCCTGAATGTATAAATTCCCCCCAGCCTGCGCCAAAAAAGGATTCTGGGCGCTGTCCCTGACCCGCACCGCATCGGAGCCCAGCAAACTCAAATCTCCCGTAGTTTGCAGCCTAGCGCCCGCTAACGTGAGATTTTCCGCAGCCCATAAATTCGCACCTCCCGCATTCAACTGCGGCAGCCCAGACACATTAGCAGCAATCGCCACATCCCCAGAATTCACCTGCAAACCAGAAGCCACAAGCCGCACAGAACCGTCATCCGCAACCGCAACACCCGCCGCCTGATTTTGCCCAGTACCTGTCAGCAACTGCGGCAAAGAAACAGGATTTAAAGTCTGTTGAAAATTGCCAAAATTTCCGCCCGCTGCTATTTCCAAACTCAACAAATGCCCCGGTTGACTAATGCGTAAAACACTATCTCCCCCAACAGCAGCAACAGTAATTTGCCCGCCCGCAGCCGACAACTGCCCGGTACTAACAACCGTACCGCCAAGCAAAGCCAAATTTTGCCCCGGAGTCACAGCCAAATTGCCAGCATTAACAATACTTCCCGGTACACCCGCACTAAAATAAAAACCATTTGGCGTACCAACCAAGGCGCTAAAATTATTTGCACCCGCAGCATAAAACCAATTTGAACCAAAACCGACACCAGTAGCAGTAGTTGCAGTAAAAGCCGCCGGCACATTCAAACTCGCGTTCGGGCCAAACACAATCCCCGCAGGATTAATTAGAAACAGATTAGAATTGCCGCCCGTGACAGTAATTAAACCGTTAATGAGCGAAGCGTCCCCGCCAGAAATTCGAGCTAATATATTCTGAATAGCCGAATTAGTCAGAAAATTAGCAATTTGACCTTGATTCAAGCCAAACTGCCCAAAACTGTGAAAAAGATTCGCGCCGTCTCCCGACAAACTGCCGCCGTTGATATCATAGCGGTTGCCGCTGGGAGTGACAACAGTACCCGTACCGTCAGCAGCAGGGATTATAGGCTGTGCTTGCGCGAAAGTATTAAAAATTAACAAAGAAAACGGACAAATAAATAGCGCAACCTTTTTAATCTTTAAGTTGGCATTTTTCATAGCAGCAAGTAAAACTATCGCAATTGCCTTAATTATCGCACTTGCAAACAACTTACCTCTAAATAACAAATTAATTCGCTCATGACAACTCCCAAAATCAAAAGCCTCTACACAGACGGGGCTTGTTCCGGCAACCCGGGCCCAGGCGGCTGGGGTGCAGTAATTTGTTTCGCCGACGGCAAATGTCACGAACTCGGAGGTGGAGACCCCCAAACCACTAACAACCGCATGGAAATGCAGGCGGCAGTCGCTGCGCTGGAATTTTTTGCCCGTTCCGGTCAAAGCGAACCAGTCACCGTTTACACCGACAGCGAATACGTTAAAAACGGCATCACCAAATGGATTCAAGGCTGGAAAAATAAAGGCTGGAAAACTTCAACGGGCAAAGAAGTTGTCAACCAAGACCTCTGGCATCTGCTAGACAAGCTGAATTCCCGGCAAATCCAGTGGGAACACGTCCGCGGCCACTCCGGCAACTTCTACAATGACAGATGCGATGAAATCGCCCGCAGCTTCTCGCACAATCTCACTCCCGAACTGCAACAGCACAAACCAACGGGAGACGAGGCCGGGACGGGCACGGGGGCACCGCCCCTACACTTTGACAAGACAATTGTTTGGGAAGAAACGGACACAACTGGTAACAAAACGATAGAATCCTATGTCATAACTTCTGACCTTCCGATCTCCAACTCTACCATGATGGATTCAACTGCCGATACCCTGGAGAACTTGCCCCGCGAGGTGAGGGTTCAAGACCTCCGCAATCTGATCGAAACGTTGCACATCGCCGACGAGGTTGCTACGAAAGGCTACTTGATTACCAGTTCTGAACTGGCTGATTTGATGGATGTAAATGCCAGCGCTGTCACCAGTCGTGGAGACAACTGGGTGTGGCGAAATTGGGTAGTTTCGCGGGTGCGCCGCGAAGGCAACCAAATTCTCTGGCAATTAGAGAGAATCGACCACGTTAGTACAACTGATTAGTGGTTGGTCATGAGTTATTAGTTGATTAATGACTGATGACTAATGACTGTCTCAAAGCAAGATTTGGCAAAATTCCGCAGGGACACAACATTAGTTGTGTCCTTTTGGTCATCAGTTTACCAAGAAATTGGGTCTAAAGCCCCGTCCTTATAGGACGGCTTTAATTTCTACCTTTTGTAAGTAATTATCAAATAGGTAGATATTTTGGGTAAAAGTTGTAGTAAAAATGATCGA
>NZ_JAUBSX010000140.1:0-9208 GCF_036704885.1 Microcoleus sp. F4-D5
CGAGGTGCTATCCCAGAGAGCACTGAATCCGAATATTTCTTATTTTCTTCTGCTTAGAGTGATGGAAGAGCGATATAACCAATCACAGCCGCCTCTGCCAGACCGGGGAGATGTCAATTCTAAATCCTTACAGGGAACTGTAGTTCCGAAGCCCAGAGACCGTCAATCTTTGCAATCAATTCACTTCCAGACCAGAGAAAGGTTTCAGTGATACCGTTTTGCGCCTCAATATTGACGCCACATACAATCACGTCAGTTTCTGCAAAGTTAACAATTTTGGCGTAATCATTTCCACCACCGACTGAGTACCAATTTGTTGTGTTATCACCAATATAAAATGTGTTAACCGAGTTACCGCTGTTGCCAATTAAAGTATCTACCTCAACACCAGATTGCCCGTTGGTTTCTGAACCTCTTAATATGTTCTGACCCGCACCACCTCCGAGAGAGTCGTTCCCCAAACCACCAAACAATATATTAATGCCGTTTCCACCAGTGAGAACATCATTACCCTCGTCACCGCGAATGGTATTGTTGCCATTTCCGGCATTAATGTTGTCATCTCCAGCCCCGCCATTAATGGTGTCACTACCTGTGCCAGCAGAGACAATATCGTCCCCATCCCCAAAATAATAAGTATGGTTGCCGTTGTTGTTGTAATATTTCCCAAAAATGCCAGTTCCTGTTAATACGTCGTTGCTGTTAGTCCCATAGATGAAGCGATCGTTGGTTCCGCCATTAAGCTTAGCAGCAACCAGAAATAAAGGATTATCTTGAGCATCAACGGGAATCACTCCTTCATGCACTTGAAGAGAGTTAAGAGAATCCCCTCTATAGAAGTTTGGTCGAAATTCACGATCGGGCTGCGTGTCAGTCAGACCCAGAATATTTGTGGCTAAACGAGAATTGTCGGCTGCATCAGTTTTAACCAAATTTGTGTAGGCGGTCACGACACGGTTGTGTTGAGCAGCTTGGTCTAGGGGATTAAGCGGATTGGTGCCGAAGTCAAACAGGAAAGATTCCCTGGCAGTTCCAGCTTGAGCTTCATTTCCTGCTACACTACTGATGCCATTAAAACTTCTTCTTGAAGTCGTAGCACCAAAGTCTAAGCGTTCGATTGGGTCTGCAATTCCTCCATTCCTTCGGTATCCATTCGATAGGTTTGTATCGAAGCCATTAATAATATCGTATGGACTGACAATTTTCGCACTATTTGATGCTGGGTCAAGGGCTGTAACCGAACCAACTTGACTCCCATAGGTAGTATTGAAACTGGCGGCAAGTTCGCTGGCAAGGTGAGCACCAAGACTGTGACCGACAATATTGAGTGCTGTGGCTGGCATTCCCCAGTCAACAAGTTTGTTTTGGATTGCTGTTGCCACTGGGGTAATCCACGAACCAGACCTGTAAAGGTCTCCTCTAGCTATCCCTGCTGTTGCATTGTTTGTTGGGGTGCCGCTCACTTGAGTCCAGTCAAGGGCTAAAACTGTATCGTTTGGGTTAGCATTATTGATTGCTCTGGCTAGAGTTGCATCAAAAGAATCGCTGGGTGCTGTGAAACCAGGAATCAGCAACCATACTTTTTGACCAGTCCATCGATCGGCAGAGGGAACCGAGAAGGGCGCACGGATATTTATTTGACGTTGACTTGGACTAAAAGCATTGGTAGGTGGTCTGTTAGTTTCGCCACCTGTCACCAAAAACCGAGTATCTATCGCTGTCATCGTTCATTCCTCTCAAGTTAGGTTGGTAAAGATGATTAATTGTTTCCCTTTCTCGACTTTCTCCAGAAGTGAACTCCACCCAAGCCCAAAAAAGCCAACAATGAGGCCAAGGGGGAGGCGTTCTCTGGTACGGGAGTAGGAGGAGATTCGTTAATTTCTAAGGTCACACTCCCCTCACCTCCAATAGTTCCATTTCGCAAGACGAACTTAAATGTCCCAGGATCGACAAACATAAATCCGTTATTTCCACCCCAAACTCCGCCATCATTTCCCGGAGCAACTTGGAAGCCAAATTGAGAGGGAATTCCGTTCAAGAAAGCCAAAACGGGAGCGTCTGGGAAGTTTAAATCATCACTGGCCGTATAGGTGACAGGAGTTAAGCCATCAGCAAAGTCCAGAAATCTAAAGTTCAGAGATAGCAGTCCTGGTATAATTCGATCGTTGATGGTCATGGCCTCCTCGCCAACTTTGGTCAGATGTGTATCGTCGTAGGAAAAGTCACCTGTGTAGACACCCGCGAATTTGGGATCGGTGACGTAGGCGACATCGACGTTGACTTTGATTGTGCCTGTTATTGTCGCCATAACGATCGAGCCTCCTAATATCGATCTTAAAAAAGTCTAAGTAATTCTATTAAATCCCCGACTTCTTTAAAAAATTGGGGATTTGGGTATTCTGTTTTTTTATTAAACAGTTCGCGATCGCACTCCGACCAAATAAATCGGGTTTTTTACGCTTATCTGCAGGCTGTAATATTAAATTCGGTAGCATCATAATTAATATTACCCACAATTAGGACACGGCAATGCCGTTTCCCTACAATTAATTGGGGTAGTCCAACGGCACTGCCGTTTCCTCCTCACCAGCATGATGGCTGGGAGCCTCGCACGTGCTACGATTATTTTGGGGTAGGGGAAACAGCACTGTCGTTTCCGACCTTACTATCATTCCGATGTAACCGGAATTGATATAACGAAGTATTTTTTTTTATCAGGTTTCAGAAACTTGATGCGTAAGTCTTATTAAATTATTAACAAATTACACTTAAAACTCAAAAATATCGATCGCCCAATGCCAGTTTTTCTGATGCAGCCGATCGCAAATTTGCACTTTCTCAACAGCCAAATATTGCCGAAATTCAGGTTTTTCTAGGCCGCTGCGCCACATTACCAGAGCATCTTCTCCGGTATCTTCGTAGTAACGTTTCCGCCGTCCTGCCTCTTTAAAACCAAATTTTTTGTACAGAGACACGGCGGCTAAATTAGATTCACGCACTTCTAAGGTTGCCCGTTCTAATTGTCTGTAGTGAGCCTTTTTTAGTAAAGCCCAAAGCAGAGCTTGTCCTAAACCCTGACCTTGAAAGCGAGGCTGAATTGCCAAAATTGTAATGTGAGCTTCTTCTAAAATTGCCCACAGACAACCCAAACCGATGAGAGTTGGGGGAATCTGTAGGGGCGGTGCCCCCGTGCCCGCCAGGTTTTGAGCTGATTCGCCGCCCCCGGTTTCCGATGCCCACAAACCCAGTAAATCACTGTTAGGACTGTCTAACTCGCGTCTGTAGCCTTCTAAAGTCCACAGTCGGCCAAAACAGAGCCGATCGAGTTCGACTGCACTGTTGAGGTCTTCGGCGGCGAGATGTTTAATTTGTAGAAAACGCACGGCTGTAAATTGTACACTGGAAAACACGGTAGCGATTAGCTGTTTGTTGCTAGTTTTGAGTCATGACTCACAAGTCTCCAGACATTAGTCTACTGCCAACGACCAATGACTGCTGATTAATGACTGCCGACTGCTGACTGCTGATTAATGACTGCTGACTAATAACCTAGGATAGTTATTGCGCGATGGTATCAACTCAATCTTTCGGGGTGGAATCGGGGCTTAAGTATCTGTCTGAGTCTCAACAAGCCCTGCAAACTCGATCGCCAAATCAAGAACTGTTACCGCTGACAGCCAGTGTTAACAGCAGCGATCGGTTGGAAATCGGAGGCTGCGAGGTGACAGCCTTGGTGGAGCAATTTGGCTCGCCGTTATACATTTTAGACGAAGAAACGCTGCGGGCTGCTTGCACCCAGTACCGGGATGCTTTTAAGCGTTACTATCCGGGCGAATCTCAAGTGCTCTATGCTTCTAAAGCTTGGAGTTGTTTGGCAGTTTGCGCGATCGCAGCTTCGGAAGGTTTAGGCATAGATGTCGTATCCGCCGGAGAAATCCACACTGCACTGCAAGCCGGCGTGGGCCCCGACAAAATCTACTTCCACGGTAACAACAAGTCCCGCGAGGAACTCCAACTAGCTGTCGAAAGCGGCTGCATTACCGTAGCCGACAATTGGCGGGATTTAGAGACTCTAGCAGAGTTGGGACAATTGGGTGTCAGCAGCCTCACAGGTGGGCCGACACGAGTTATGGTGCGGTTTACTCCTGGAATTGAGTGTCACACCCACGAGTACATTCAGACGGGTCAAATCGACAGTAAATTTGGCTTCGATCCCAACTCGCTCGATCGAGTATTTACTTTCATCAGCCAACAGCCGTCGTTATTTTGCGTGGGAGTGCACGCTCACATCGGCTCTCAGATTTTTGAACTGCAACCCCATGACGATTTAGCCGATGTCATAATTCAGGCCTTGACAAAAGCACTGAGTTATGGTTTGCCAGCGACAGAAATTAATATTGGCGGTGGGTTGGGCATTCGCTATACTGAAGCGGACGATCCTCCTAGCATTGAAGATTGGGCTCGTACAATTTGCTCCGCAGTGGTAGCAGCTTGCGAGCGGCAGCAATTGCCCTTGCCTAAGTTGCTTTGCGAACCGGGTCGATCGCTCGTCGGTACAGCCTGCGTCACAGCTTATACCGTTGGCTCTCAAAAAGTCATTCCGGGAATGCGGACGTATTTAGCTGTAGATGGAGGGATGTCCGACAATCCGCGTCCTATTACCTATCAATCAGTTTATCGAGTCCTCGCAGCCGGTAAAATGTCTGCTCCCTTAACGGAAACAGTGACAATTGCTGGGAAACACTGCGAGTCAGGCGATGTTCTGATTAAAGATGCCAAATTGCCAGAGTGTCAGGCCGGAGATGTCCTCGCGGTTACGGCTACAGGGGCATACAATTACAGCATGGCTTCTAACTACAACCGAGTACCTCGACCGGCAGCGGTTTTAGTGAGAAATGGGGAAGTTAACACGATTATACAGCGGGAAACTTACCAGGATTTGCTGAGGCTTGACCGCCTTCCTGAACGGCTCGGAGTTCAAAAGTAAAAGCTGAGAAGTTAAAAGTTAAAAGTTAAAAGAAAGACCATCGATGTTTACTCAGTGATTGCTCTTTGACTTTTAACTTTTGCCTTGTTCAGTGACGCGATTGGATTGACACTCCCCGGTCTAAAAACGCGGGGATTTTCAGCGTATTCCTTATAACAACTGTTCATGGTTCACGGGTTCGAGTGCATCACGGTTCGCGGTTCACAGGCGGTAGCGTTCGATGAACCATGAACAATCAACAATCTGGCTATGACATTGGCCTCGTTCAGTCCTTATTGATTCAAGGGCTCGATATTGGACTGGTCTTTGCGCTTGCGTATTTGGTGCTCGTCATTGTTGGCGAGCGCAGGACGCTGTGGATGGTAAGGGGATTTATCATTTTGATGCTGGCGGCGGCGGTGAGCAACTGGGCTGGATTGAAACTGTTGCACGTTGCCCTCAACAGCTTGGTGACGGGTTCGGCTGTGGCAATGGCGGTAATATTGCAGTCGGAGTTTCGCCGATTTCTGGAACAATTGGGTCGGGGGGAAATTATACAATTGTTTGGACGGGATCGCCGACCAACTCCCGAACCGGACAGCGTTATAGATGAAATTGTGGACGCAGTAAAAGAACTTTCGCAAAACCGCACGGGCGCTTTATTAATTGTAGAAACAGATTCTCCGATCGACGATCGGGATTTTTCAGTCCCGGGAGTGAAGCTAAATGCAGAAGTTTCTAAAGAATTGTTGCAGACTATCTTTCAGCCGCAAACATTGCTCCACGACGGAGCTGTTTTGATTCGAGGTTCGCGGATCGTGTCGGCGGGGGTAATTTTGCCTTTGTCCGACCGCAGCGCGTCGCGGCAGTTGGGAACTCGCCACCGGGCTGCGATGGGGATTACGGAACGGGTGCAAGCTTGCCTCTGCGTGGTGGTGTCCGAGGAAACGGGTTCTATTTCTCTGGCGCAGATGGGAACTTTAAATCGACCTTTGACTAGCAGCAAACTTAAGGAATTGCTGGAAGCAAAGCTGTTTCCGTCAGAGGGAGAAAGAGCTGTGGCTCCAATTCCGATCGGCAATCTCGGACGCCAGATAGGATTGAAGGGAGTGACACTGTTAAAGCGGATAATGCGCCGATCGGGTAATCGGGAGAAACCATGAGTCAAGGAATTTGCTTGGAAAAGTTGCCGGAGGATCTGCAACAAGAACTACTGCCTAAACACATAGCAGTGATTATGGACGGGAACGGGCGCTGGGCTAAGAATAAGGGATTGCCGCGGATTGCCGGGCACCGCCGAGGAGCTAGCACTCTCAAGGAACTGCTGCGCTGCTGCAAAGATTGGGGGATTCCAGCTTTAACGGCTTATGCTTTTTCGACGGAGAATTGGGGGCGGCCGACCGGGGAAGTGGATTTTTTGATGAGTTTGTTTGAGGGTAAGCTGCGGCAAGAATTGCGGGAGATGGTGGACGAGGACGTGCAAATTCAATTTATGGGGAATTTGCAGGCTTTGCCGAAGTCTTTGCAGGCGGAAATCGAGCGTTCTGTGACGGCAACTCAGCACAATCAGGGGATTCTGTTTACGGTGGCGACGAATTACGGGGGGCGTCAGGAGATCGTCCAAGCTTGTCGGGCGATCGCCACTCAGGTGAAAGAGGGCAAGTTGCAGCCGGAGGAGATTGATGAGGTTTTATTTAAACGCTATTTGTATACTGCTGATGTTTGTGACCCGGATTTGCTGATCCGGACGAGCGGGGAAATGCGGTTGAGCAATTTTTTACTATGGCAAATGGCTTATTCGGAAATTTATATTACTGAGACGCTGTGGCCGGATTTCGATCGATCGGAGTTTCACCGCGCTTTGTCTACTTATCAGCAACGTAACCGCCGATTTGGCAGAGTTTAACGATTTTAGATTTTAGATTTTTTGGTTGATTTTTTAGTTTCCAAGCAGGTGTGGATTCTGAGGGAGCATCTCCATGAAAGTAAAAAACGTTTTTACGACCTGCGAGCGTCCCGCACAGCAAAATACAGCAAGCGTCCCACTCGCAATCCCATGTAAATGCTTGCACGGTTGATGCTTCTTACCTGGATTCCATCTAAAATCTAATACCAATTTCACTCATCTCCGGCTCAACATAACGATTTTAGATTTGAGATTGGAGGACAAATCTAAAATCTAAAATCTAAAATCTAAAATCTAATTAGGGCCCAGAGAAAACAGCAGCTTCAATGTCCTGACGTGAGAGGGAGTATTTGAATGCTCGCTGAATGTCTTGCCCGTCGGCTCCGGCCTCGATGTAGCGGACAGTGAGTTGGTCGATATCGAGGGAGAGTTCTGCTTTCCATGTAAGTTGCTCGATCTGCCAGCAGTGGAGTTCTCGCCGGTCTTGCTGGCAGCCGCGGCTTTTTAGCCACTGCTCGATTTCGGGGAGTGGATGGTTGTACAAAGGAGTGTCAGCGGAAGGAAGAGTCATGGGATTTTAGATTTGAGATTTGAGATTTTAGATTGGGGATTTTAGGCTTGGGATTGGGGATTTGGGATTTGAGGGTTTAATTGCCGCGAATTAAGCCGATCGCGATCGCCAGTACCAAACATCCGATCAAGCTAGCTCCCATGATCGACAGGGCGAACATTTCTCCAGGGGAAAGAGGTCGATCCGTGGGGTCTAGGTAAGCGGATTTGGAAGTTTTTTCGCCGGAACCCGAAACCGGAGTATTGAAGCCGGGGGGCGGCCCAATCACGTTCATCCGAGAATAGCCTATTTTGAGGTCGTAGGCGAGGCGACGTTCTGGGTTGCTGAGGGTGGCGTAGGCGTTGTTGAGCTGCTGAAATTTGGCGGTAGCGACCGCAGGCGGCAGGTCGGTGGTATCGGGATGGTAGAGTTTGCTAAGTTCCCGGTACGATCGCCGAATTTCGATCGCCGATGCGGAAGGATGCAGCCCTAACAAGCCGTAGTAGCTAGAACCCAAGGGGGTTTTGCCGGGTATTTTCTGACTTTTGCTGTTTGCCGTTCCCTCGTTAGGAGTCACCTCAGCGCCTCTGGGCTTGTTGTTTATAATTTTTGATTATTTTAGAGCAGATTTGAGGGGAGCGCTACTGTCTGTTCGATCGAGGGGGTTTCGCGGGCGATCGGCTCAACGTACGATCGCGCGTCCATCGGTAGGTCGCTCTTTTTCCGTTATATCCCCGCAGGCTTTAAGTGCTGCGCTTAAGGAGGTATTCTGTCAGGGTAAGCTCATCAAATTTGGTAACAATTGTACTTAACAGATAAGAAGCGAGTATGGTAGAGCAGAGACAGCTATTTTTTTTTATCTCTAGGAAACAGAATTATGTCTCAGGGCTTTAAAATTAAATCAGTTGATGCTAAAAAAAGTTCTGACACTGCAAAAAATTCCCAAGCTGTGGTAGAAGAAATTGGAGTTATTCAAGAGAGTTTAGTCAAGCACTTTGGAGGACTCAAAGACCCAAGAGTAGAGCGAACTAAGAAACATCAACTCACCGACATTTTAGTAATTGCAATCTTAGCCATAATTGGCGGCGCGAGCGGGATGGGAAGACATCGAGAACTACGGCATCAGTAAACAAACTTGGTTAAAAGATTTTTTGGCATTACCAAACGGTATGCCTTCAGATGATACGTTTCGTCGGGTATTTGAGTTCATAGATCCTGATGCCCTAAATCAGTGTTTTCTCAATTGGGTAGAAACCTTGGTCACGAAGATGGCAGGAGAGATTATACCTATAGATGACAAGACAATTGGGGGTTCATACGAACGAAATCAAGGCAAGTCAGCCCTGCATCTAATTAGTGCCTGGTCGAGTACGCAACGTCTGGTGTTAGCACAGATGAAAGTAGAAGATAAATCTAATGAGATTACAGCCATTCCCGCATTATTAGAGTTGCTGGATATCACAGGCTCGACGATCGCCATTGATGCTATGGGGACACAAACAGAGATTGCCAATAAGATTATCGAGAAGAAAGGTGATTATGTCCTAGCACTTAAAACCAATCACCCAACTTTATACAATCTTGTTCATCAGCAATGGTTGGAAACCGCGCAAGTGCAGAATTTTCATTGCGTTGATGTTAGCTATGCCAAACATATTGAAACAGGACATCACCGCAGGGAAATTCGGGAAGTTTGGACTGTACCAGTTATACCATTTTTTTAAAGATGTGATAGAGATAAAGAATGTAAAATCCAAGACCATCCGGTGAGAAAACCAATGATTCG
>NZ_JAUBSX010000141.1:0-9192 GCF_036704885.1 Microcoleus sp. F4-D5
TTTGAGCCAACATTCTCATGAGACTACTGCTCGATCGAACCCTCGATCGATTTATGAATGATTTGCGATCGCTATAGTAACTTGCTCGATCCTTTCCTTCAAGGCACTACCAACACCTGTTTAATGGAGAACAACTGTATACCCACCATGTTGTGCCAGTTAAAAATGGAGGCACTGACCGAGAAGAAAACTTGGTTCACCTTCACATCTGCTGTCACCAACATTTTACATCGGGATAAACATTTCTTGTGGCAGGAGGCTTGAGCCGGATGATGAGCAATTGTCAAGTCCGGTTCTTAGGGGAGGGGGGACACGGCGACGTGTGCCTCCTTACCCGACAGGGGAGGGGAGAGCGGTGACGCTTGAACCTTACCCGACTAGCCTTCCTCGACTCAACCTACTCGGTGC
The DNA here is from genome assembly GCF_036704885.1 of Microcoleus sp. F4-D5. Lineage (NCBI taxonomy): Bacteria > Bacillati > Cyanobacteriota > Cyanophyceae > Oscillatoriales > Microcoleaceae > Microcoleus > Microcoleus sp. F4-D5. The sequence goes on from NZ_JAUBSX010000141.1 coordinate 409, forward strand.
GATCGTCTAAACTTATCTGTACCGCCAAGGCGGTTGCTATATATTTAAGTTCATGAATTAAAAATAATTGGGAGAGCCTTAAGGCTACGAAAAGCAACCTTTTTTCGCCACTCAACCTTATCTTGTGATAATTGTAAATCAGGCAATTGTTGCACAAGAGCATTAATAGCAATTTCACCTTCAATCCGCGTCAATGCTGCACCCAAACAATAATGAATACCATCAGCGAAAGCTAGGTGATTATTATTAACTCGTTTAATATCAAAGCGATCGGGATCGGGAAATTGTGCCGGATCGCGATTTGCCGCTCCCAAGACAACCAAAACTTTCTCACCACATCGAACTGTTACACCATCTAGAACAACGTCTTCAGTTGCTACTCGTGTTGTGATTTGGATTGGGCTATCATAACGCAGGATTTCTTCCACAGCACTTTGAATAAGCATTGGTTGTGTCTTAATCTGTTGCATTTGCTCTGGGTGACTTAACAGAGCAAGCATACCGTTACCTATAAGATTGACTGTGGTTTCTTCACCAGTTAGGAACAGTAGCATACAGACAGATATAATTTCTTCTTCACTTAGCTTATTATCCTGTTCTTTAACAGCAATCAATTCACTCAGCAAATCCTGTTGCGGACTTTTTTGTCGTTGTGCAATCAAGCTCTTAAAGTAATCTGTAAATTCCAGCGCAACTTTATTCATCTGCTCATAGCCTTGCACAGAGCTGAGCGGATCTAAAATATTAGACAGTACATCAGACCAATGATACGCCTTAAACCAATCTTCAACAGGTATTCCCAGAATTGCGGCAATGACATTGCAGGGTAATGGGCAAGCAAAATCGGATATAATATCCATGAAACCCTTGTGCCGAACCTTGCTAATCAATTCATCGGTAATTTTTTGAATTTGGGGACGCAGAATATTGACGCTTGTAGAAGAAAAAGCTTTACTGATTAGACCTCGCAACCTAGTATGCTCAGGCGGATCTAAATATATTAACCATTTGTCAATGGCTTGTGCAAGTGTATTGAAATCGCCTTGCTCTAGAGAATGGCTCTTGTGTTTAACATTTTTTTGCATTTTATTAACACAAAAGCGAGGATCGCGCAAAACTGCCTTAGCATCAGCATAACGAGTAATTACCCACATACCAGGGAAGCTTTGGTGTATTGGTTCAACAGAGCGGAGTTGGTGGTAGACGGGATAAGGATTGGCCCGAAACTTTGGGTCATAAGGATTGAATTTAAGAGCTTTTGCCATCCCTAATTTTTGAGTTTTAGATGAACAAATAATCTCTTCGTGTGTATCTCCAGTTGGTTCCATTTACCTACCTCCTATAATTATCCAAGTTGATAGAAGTTACTTAATTCGTAAAACTTACGCTCAGAGATTTCAAGCCGCGTATGACTATACTCTTTTTCCACTCCTGTTTATTTGAAGCTAACTTTAAATTAGGGAACGTTTGAATCAGTGTGTTAATAGCAATTTGTGTTTCCAGCCTTGCTAGTGGGGCTCCCAAGCAATAATGAATACTATCAGCAAAAGCAACGTGCTGATTGTGTTCTCGATTAATATTTAACTCATCTGGGTTTGGGAACTGGGCTGGATCTCGATTAGCAGCTCCTAAACAAAGAACTATCTTTTCGCCAGCTTTAATTGTTTGGTTGCCTATTTCTATATTATCAGTAGCAATACGGGTTAACATCTGAATTGCACTATCGTAGCGAATTACTTCTTCTACAGCACTCTGAATCATTGTCGGTTCTCTTTTAAGTTGTTCCATTTGGTTAGGGTGTTGTAGCAATGCCAGCATTCCATTGCCGATCGTATTCCCTGTAGTTTCTTCACCTGCTCCAAATAACAACGTGCAAATTGCTAACAGTTCTTTTTGACTTAGCCTGTCACTTTGGTCTTTAGCTGCAATCAAATTACTAATGAAGTCTTCTTGTGGCTCTTTTTCTCGAGCGGCAATGAGAGTACGTAAATATTCCTGAATTTCTTCTGTAGCTTGATTCATCGCTTCATATTCTTTTAGTGACACCAGCGGGTCTAAAATACGCGATAAAACATTAGTCCACTGATGAAGTTGTTGTTGAGCTTCTTTTGGTATTCCCAACAGCTTACTAATTACACTTACAGATAGTGGACTCGCAAGCTCGGCAACAATGTCCATACTCCCTTTGTGCCGAACTTTGTCAAGCAATTCATTCACAATTTCCTGAATATGGGGACGCATACGCTCAACAACTACAGAAGAAAAACCTTTACCCACCAACCCACGCAATCTGGTATGATCTGGCGGGTTCATATAAAATAAAAATCGGCTGGTGGTATAAGCAAGAGTATCTAGATTCTTTTCCTTGTGTAAGAAATATTTGTTTCTTTCTTGTATTGATTTTGGTCTATCATCAGTACTAACACAACTACTTTTTAAAACTGCTTTGACATCAGCATAGCGAGTAACGATCCAATCACCTCCAACAAAGTATCTATGTACCGGATCTTCGTTTCGGAGGCCATGGTAAGTTGGATAAGGATTAGCGTTAAACTTATGGTCAAAAAGATTGAATTTGACTCCTTTTGTTGAGTCTCTCTTTTCATTGTTGTTAGGACTATTTTGTTCTTTATTCATATAAAACTAGGCTTTTTTAAAGTCGATCAATAAAATTATTCTGGCGGTATTGCTGCGATTCAAAACTTCATGCTCAAAGGTATCATCAAAAATTAAACACTTGCCTGCTTCCCAGGTTTTCGTTTCATTCCCCACCCGTATCCAACAGTCACTAGGCACAATTAAACCCAAATGACAACGGAGTACAGTGTTTATATATCCCTTATGAGGAGCAATGTGAGTTCCAGGTGCAAGGGAAGAAAAAGTCGCCGTGGTCATTCCAGGAATAGATTCTACTAATTTTGTTGTTTCTGGACACAAGCAGCAGTTTTTATCTATTTTTTTCCCAAAAGAATGCAAACTAAAAATATCCCACCCTTTATTATAAAGAAACTCTTTTTGCCAAGGCAGAGAATTACTTTCTTCCAGTCTATTTAACTCATCTTGGATGAGCAGCCAGTTGGATTCTAGGCTCTTGGTAAATTTGAAATCAGTAGGTTGGTAAAACATTTTTTGTTTGATTATTTTACGATCGTTTGGTTGAAGATAATCGAAAAATTCTTGAGGCGGAGAACAGAAACCTTGTTTCGCCTCTGCTGCTGAACCTTGTCAAGTAACTCATTCACAATCTGATTCATATAACAATTCCAAGTTAGTTATAAACACATCTTCCTTCTCCTCCTTGTCCCCTGTATTCAGATATCAAATAGGATTGCTGTATTCCATTACTAAATACTGCGTTAAGGTTTCGATGGTGGGGTACTCCCACAAAAGAGTCAACCCCAGTTCACAGCCAATCCATTCGGCTAATTCACCTGTCATACTGACCGCCACTGCTGAATCTAAACCGTATGCTGCAAAAGACTCTTGAATATCTATCTCATCAGGAGGTATTTTCAAGTACATAGCAAGATGAGAAATTAGCCAAGCTTGGAGTTCTTTTTCTGTAAAATTCGGTTTTAATGATTGCCCATCCCCCTCTGACTGATTAACATCTGAATTTTGTAATCGTTCCGAAAGGTTTTCTACTTCTATTTGAAGTTGTTGTAAGTCTGCTTGTTGAAGATTCGCAGTCCAGTTGCCGACTGCATCCAAACTTTTATTTAGAAATCCAACTCGACAACCAAGGCGCTGAATCTTGCCACTAGAAGTTTTCGGAATAGTTGCTGTTTTTAACAGGGTAATAGCAGATACTTGTAATTGGTGCTGTTCTGACACTGCCTGACAAATAGACTTAACGACTTCATTTACATCCAACTGACGTAAGTAAGTACGCTCTACTTCTTGAACAATAACTAGCTGTTCAACACCTTCTATCTCTACAGTAAATGCTGCCCCACAATTAGATCGTAATGCTGGGTGGCTATTCTCGACTGTCAATTCAATATCCTGGGGATAATGATTTTGTCCCCGAATAATTATCATGTCTTTGATGCGACCTGTGATAAACAGTTCGCCATCAAGTAGAAATCCTAAATCTCCACTGCGTAGAAACGGCCCTTCTTTTGTGTCCTGTAATTGGGCATTGAATGTTTGTTGCGTCTCTTCAGGTTTTCTCCAATAGCCGCCAGCTACACTTCTTCCTGCAACCCAAATTTCCCCGATTTCTCCATCCAGACAAAGAGTTAAGGATTCTGGGCGAACAATGACAATTTTTTGGTTAGGTGTACTATGACCAACACCAACAATCGCCCTTGCATCTTCGTCTTCGTTTGTAGTAGTTACAATGAGATTCTGCTTCAAAGCTTGGTCTTGCACAAAGCGAATCACTGGTGGCTCTTTTTTCAAACCCCCAGATACAATTAAAGTCGTTTCCGCCATTCCATAGCAAGGGTAAAAAGCACTTATTTGGAAGCCACAATCTGCAAAGGTTTCGGAAAACTTGTCTATAGTTTCTGCCCTTACAGGTTCAGCACCATTGAAAGCCACTTCCCAACTACTCAAATCAAGCTGTTGGCGTTGTTCAGGAGTAATTTGGTTAATACACAAATCGTAAGCAAAATTAGGTCCGCCGCTGGTAGTCGCTTGATACTCGGAAATCGCTTTTAGCCAGCGAAAGGGTTGTTGTAAGAAACTCTCTGGCGACATCAGAGTAACTGAGCAATTACCGTATACAGGCTGTAACACTCCCCCTACCAATCCCATATCGTGGTAAGGAGGCAGCCAAATTACACCTCGACTGTTAGAGGTATGCTCAAAAGCTTGGTAAATTAAAGCGGAATTATAGAATAGATTGTCATGATTCACCATCACACCTTTCGGGTTTCCTGTCGTACCAGATGTGTACTGGAGAAGTGCCAAGGAGTTGTTAGCAATCTCAGGAAAAAACCAATCATCTCCCAAATCGTTGACAACTTCATCAGTCGCTATACATTGCAGGGCTGCTAATTCTGGTTCTTCTTTGAATTTTTCTCCCAATTTAGTAATTACAGATGAGGTGGTGAGTGCAAAAGTTGCTTGTGCGTCTTTTGCAATAGCTTGCAATCTTGTCATCCGCTGTTTACCTCGCGGCGGATACACAGGTACAACAGTTACACCTGCATACAAACCTCCGAAAAAAGCAGCAATGAATTCCAGTCCAGGCCGATACAGAAGCAGCACTCTTTCTTTAAAAGCTTTCATGCTTTGAAGCAATGCTGCAATGGCGCGTGCTTTTTGGTCTAATTTTTCATAAGTGAAGCTAACTTTTTCTGTTTCTCCATCTACCAAAAAGGTATATGGTACTTGATATGGTTGTTGTTGCGCCCGATAACGTAACAAGTTAACTAAAGTTGCTTTCTGTTCTGAATCTGGTAAAAATAAATCGCAATCCATAATTGTTTTGTACTTGAAATAATTAAAGTAATTGTTCTGTGATTGCTGGCATACTACAGAAATGCCTTAACCGTAACGTTGTTGGAAGTCTAGCATAAATGCAGCTAGAGCCTCTACTCCAGACTGAGTGACTGCATTATAGAGTGATGCTCGCAAACCTCCAATTGAACGATGACCATCCAATCCATAAAATCCGTTTTCCTCTGCGGTTGTGAGAAATAAAGGCTCTAATTCGGGGTCTGCTAATCGGAATGCAACATTCATCAGAGACCGATTCTCCCTAACCGCATGACTCCGATAAAATTCGCTGCTATCAATGACTTTATAAAGAGTCGCCGCCTTTAACTGGTTAATCTCTGCCATTGCTGCTAGTCCACCAATATCTTTTCGCAGCCAACGAGTGACCAGCATGATTACATATAGTGCAAATACTGGTGGCGTATTGTAAATTGATTTACTTTTGATATGAGTACGGTAATCTAACATAGTGTGTAGATCGGGCGGAATTCTTTCTACAAGATCGTCTCGAATTAACACGACTGTTACACCTGCTGGCCCCAGGTTTTTTTGTGCATGGGCATATATTAAAGCATAAGGCTCAATTGGTATCGGTTGAGATAAAAAATCTGAAGACATATCGCAAATTATCGGTACATTGGATATGCTTGGCAGATAGGAAAATTGTAGTCCCTCTACCGTTTCGTTCGATATATAATGTAGATAAGCCGCCTCTGATGAAAGTACAAGTTCTTCAGGGTTTGGCAATCGCTTATAACCGCTATCTCTTCCATCCCACACTACTTGCATTTGGCCTTCTTTTCTGGCTTCAGGTACGGACTTAATACTCCAATAACCAGACACAATATACTCGGCTATTTTTCTGTTGCCCCGTAAGAAATTCATGGGAATCATTGAAAACTGTAGACTGCTACCCCCTTGTAAGAAAAGAACATGATAATTCTTCGGTATCGAGAGCAAATTCCGCAAGTTATCTTCTGTTTCGTCCAGTACATTGCGTAACCAATCAGAGCGATGACTAATACCTAGCAACGACAAGCCCACTTCTGGCACATTCATAATCGCAGCCTGAGTAGCATTTAGCACTGATTCAGGTAATGCTCCAGGTCCTCCAGAAAAGTTTAAGTGATTGTTGGGATTGTTCAAATTTTGCAAATTCATTTATGTTTTGTGGTTTATAAATTGGCAATTGTTTGTACTGCGGAATTATCGCTAAATTTTTATTATAACTATTAATTCCTATAATTGAGCTGTATCAATTCCTTTGATAAATGGAGCTTGTATCTGTTTCAAAAAACTCATCGGGTAATTGCGATTTAAAAGACCAAGTTCGGATACTTTTTTACCCTTGGGAAGAAAGTAAGTGCCGAAAAGAATGTCCCAAATTATTATATGATTTCCATAATTATTGTTTGATTCATGAATATTTGTGGAGTGATGCCAGCGATGCAGTTCAGGGCCACTGATGATGTAATTAAACCAACCCAGTTTTACGTCTATATTGCAGTGCTGAAAAAATCCTTTAATTGAGTAGATAAGTAAGTAAAGTGCCAGTACCTCCTTGGATATGCTGAGAAGAATGAAAGGAAAAGAATCGCAAAAAAGTTGCAGCGTTCTATCTAAAGGATGAAATCTCCCAAGATTAAGCCAATATAATTTGTGAACTGAGTGATGTACGGCATGAAATCTCCACAACAAAGGCCATGTATGAGCTGCGCGATGCAACCAATATCTCAAGAAATCGCCAGAAAGTATCATAATCAAGATTTGTATCCATATAGGATAGTTGTGCGGCCAAAAATCATTTATGTTCCAGTTGCTATTTTTGACAAATCCTAGCAACCAACTCACGAAGGAAATGGAAATAAGCTGCGGGAGTAATACCTGTACCAACATCATAAAAAGGAAATCAGTTCCCACCTCGCTCGAACTTGGCAACCACTCTTTCTGATAAGGAAGTACAAGTTCAAAAAAAGTTATCAGACATACTCCCGCAATAATTGTAGCTATGTAACTACTAAAAAATACGTTTATGCCATGACTTTTCAGTACATAATAAATCATCAGACCGATCGACATGACACCAGGGTAGACTGTCCAGGTCAGAATATTACGAAATCTTACAGTCATGAGGCTATTTTTATCCTCCCCAGTGAGTGGATTTTCAGTTATCAATTTTATTTCTTGTTTCAAATTCATGGGGAGATTAACCTATGGCGAATGTGGATTGATAAATTGGCAGTAACACTTTTATTGAATGCTGTAATATCGACCTTAATATTAAATCCTTTTGTGCAAAAGTCTGATTCAGTTGTTCATCAAATAACTTTGTTAAACAGAGTATTCAGTAATTTTATTTGAATAATTTGCTATTTAGCCCTAATTGTTTTCCTAAACCTTCGGAAATATGAGTATCTGGAGTGTTGGAAATTCCTTGTAACAAGCAGACAAAATCTTCTACAATTGTTTTAATTGTACTTTCACAAAATACATCAATATCGTATTCTATCTCCCCCCAAATGCCTTTTTGACTTTCTCCCATATGCATAGTTAAATCGCGCCTGCTTCCCCTAATTTTTCTATTTTTACCCCGAACATAAAGACAATCTGAGAGTTTGATATTGTCCGCCATCAATGGAATTTCATTGTGAAAAATCATCACTATTGGTAAAGGAAATGTATGAAGATTATCTGTTTTTAAGATAGGTACAGTTTCCAGAATCATTTTCAAGGGAAGTGCGCTGTGAGTATATGCTTCTAAAGTGGTTTTGCGAACCAGATGCAGTACCTGTCGGAATGTAGGATTGTCTTCTAAATTTGCTTTAATTGGAATCTGATTAATAAAGCAACCAATTAAGGCTTCAAACTCCGCTCGATTGCGATTGGCAACGGTAGTGCCAATACAGAAGTTAAGCTGACCTGTATAGTGATGCACTAGGATCTGTAAAGCTGCTAATAAAAGCATGAATGAAGTACACCCTTCTTGTTGGCTGAGTGCTTTGAGTTGTGTTGATAATGCTTCAGATATTTGGAAGGGGTAAATTGCTGCTTTCAACCTTGGTACAGCAGGACGAGGCATATCTGTTTTGATTTCAGGAACGACGAGATGCGGTGCAAGTTTTTGCTGCCAGTAGCTTTGTAGTTTTGTGAGTACATCTTTTTGCAGCCACTGACGTTGCCAGACAATAAAGTCTGCATACTGCATCGGTAATTGTGGAAGGGGCGAGGGTTGTCCTTGGGAAAATGCTTGGTAGACTGCTGCTAGTACACTTGGGCGTGAATAGAGCTACCATTTATATGTAGATGTAGAAGGTAGAACAGATCGATGCCCAGACT
>NZ_JAUBSX010000142.1:0-8983 GCF_036704885.1 Microcoleus sp. F4-D5
TCATTGGTTTTCTCACAGGATGGTCTTGGATCTTACATTCTTTATCTCTAGCACATCTTTAGAAAAATGGTATAAGGAGTCTGACCAGCTAATCCAGAGAATGTCGTCTGAAATCACCAAACTCATGCTTCTACCTCCAACTCTTAAATCTTCTGTCCAAATCGTAGCAGCCCAAGTAAAGTAGCTAAGGACAGGAAAACGCAGCCATATTACGAAATCCAAGCTCCGCTCCACATAGCAGCCTGATAGCGTCTGAGGTCGGCTTTACAAAACTTTGGACGCTGGTTCCACCACAGGGGACTTTCACCCCATAAGTTCACGCCCATGCCGGGCGTACACATGCCTCCGTTGGTGCAGACGGAACAGAGGTTATCTGTGAGAGTTCAAATATAGCAATCCTAAATGATTCTACTCGTTACCAGGAAGAGCCTGGTAACGCAGATCCGGAGACTCTGCCTCGATTATCTCCGGCGAGGCAGAGCAAGAGTGACATTGATTCCCAGGCGTTTCGCCTGGGAACCAGTTATTGAAACTGATTTAGGATTGCTATAGTTATTTGTTACATCTAAAGAAGTTATCTAAAGAAGTTGTTTGTTACATCTAAAAAAGAAGGGTCTTGTTACTTAGCATTCACCCAGTAGCTGGATGAGTGGCTGAAATAATTTCACACTGCTTAAATCTGGATGCTTCTACACCTTAGAAAGAGAATCTGAGGGCTTTCTGAGGAAATTATAGTGATTTGATAATGAAATTATTCATAAAACTTACATATTTTGAGCCTTTGGGAGGATGAGGAATTGATAGCAACCAGATAGAATGAAAGATCTCTCAGTTAACTCTGAAATCTCTAACCTGGCGTATTCCTTTAGCTTAGGGATTTGCAAGATACAATCTGCAAGGTTCTATGTATGAGACTTCTGATTATTGAAGATGATCGAGATACGGTAGCCGCCCTGGTTAGCTTTTTGTCAGCCCAACTGTTTACAACCGATGCAGCTCATAATGCCAAATCAGCACTGGCATTAGTTGAGACGAGCCAGTATGACCTGATCGTGCTGGATGTAATGCTGCCAGGATTAGATGGCATCAGCCTCTGTCGGCAACTGAGAACGCAGAATCAGCGTGTCCCTATTTTGCTACTGACGGCAAAGGATGATCCGGCAGACTGTGTGGCAGGCTTTGAGGCAGGGGCCGATGATTATGTCACCAAACCCTACGAGCGATCGGAACTACTTGCCCGAATTCGCGCGTTGTTACGACGAGGCGACACTGAGTTAACGGAGGTACTCTGCTGGAGCGAGTTGCAGCTTGACCCAAATCATTGTCAGGTAACTTGCCAAAGTAAACCTCTACACCTCACGCCTAAGGAATACAAACTGTTGGAGTTATTCTTACGGCACCCACTTCGACTTTTTGATCGACAAACGCTGCTCGATCGCATTTGGTCGCTTGATGAATGCCCGGGCGAAGAGGCAGTCACCACCCAGATTCGTGGATTGCGGCGAAAGCTCCAAATGGCAGGGCTAACGTCTAATCCGATCGAAACCTTATATGGTTTGGGATATCGATTGCGATCGTTGCCTGAGAAGCGGCAGGACGATGAAGAGATGAGAAAAGAAGGGAATGGCACTCTTCATTCCCAGTCTGACCATTCCCAGTTTGACCATTCCCAGTGTGATAGCACTAGCGGTATGGATGCTGACTATACCGCAGCAGTAGCAACGATTCAGCAGATGTGGCAGGGGTTTCAGGAGCGATTGCAGGAACAACTCGCAACGCTGGAGCAGGCGATCGCCCACCTTACAACAAACTCTCTCGACCCCAACCAGCGGCAGCACGCCCAAACCATTGCTCATCGGCTCATCGGCTCTTTGGGAGCATTTGGCATTCCACACGCAGCAGAGCTTGCCCGTCAGATCGAACGTGTTCTAAACGTCTCAACGGCTGTGTTGCAATCGGAGTCAGCGGTTCAACTCGAAACGCTGCTTCAGCAACTCCGGTGCATTACCCAGCGATCGCCTATGTTTGCTGTGCCAAGTAGCGAAGGCGCGGGGACAGGGAGACACGGAGATATGGAGATAGAAGAGGACACGGACACACGGGGGTACGGGGATACGGGGAATCGAGAAGTACTCGCTGCGTCCTCTATAGTCTTTATGATCGACGACGACCCAAACATACTTGAGCCAATGCAGGCAGAGGCTCCTAACTGGGCTGTTCATCTGGAAACGGCTAGCGACCTGATCAGTGCCCGTGAGCGGCTGCAATCCCCTATGCCGAATGCGATCGTGCTAGATCTTACCTTTTCTAACACCACGGAAAGCGGGTTAACCCTACTGGCACAGCTTAAGCGTCAGTTCCCGACGATTCCGGTAGTGGTGCTGAGCGGGCAGGGTGATTTGAGCAAGCGCGTGGAAGTGGCTCGTCTGGGAGCGAATGCCTTTTTGCAAAAACCCGTGATGCCCTCTGAAGTGTTCCAGGTCGTCACTCAGCTTCTCAACCCGATCGAGGCGATCGCTGCTAAACTGCTGATTGTGGATGACGATTCAGTCTTATTAACATGGCTGCAAGCCAGCCTGGAACCGAGAGGGTTTCAAGTAACGGCCTTAGCAGACCCAACTCTGTTCTGGCAATCTCTGGAAGTGACATGCCCGGATCTACTGCTGCTGGATGTCTCGATGCCAGGATTCAATGGTATTGAACTATGCCAGGTGGTCAAGAGCGATCCGCACTGGAGCCAGTTACCTGTGTTGTTCCTTTCCGCCCATTCCGATGCTAATACCCTACATCAGGCATTAGCCGTAGGAGCAGATGATTATGTCTTGAAGCCAATTGTAGAAGCCGATTTGATTCAGCGCATTTTGAAACGACTGGGAAAACTATCTGATTCATTCACCGTTGAAAAGAGCAGACCCTGAGGAGAAAACAAGTGAACTGAGAACGGCTGTATTCACAATAGGAGCTCTGCCATGACTAATGACCAGGCTGTGTTAGACCAACTGTTTGCAGGCGGCGGTGAAATGGGTGCGCTGATGCGAGCACGCTTCGCGTGTACTGAAGTTAACGCCGACTGGCCGCAAACCTCGTTAGGTTTACCTGAGCATTGGTCACAAAGCTTAAAGACTGCTCTTCGCATTGTGCTGACATCGCGCCAACCGATGTTTGTCTGGTGGGGCGAAGAGTTGATCAACCTCTATAATGATGCCTACAGTTCTTTCCTCCAAAACAAACATCCGGCAGCCCTGGGGCTTCCCGCTTCCCGCGTCTGGCATGAGATTTGGGATCAACTTGAACCTCGGATAGAATCGGCAATTCGCAAAAATGAGGGAACGTTTGACGAAGCGCTGTTGTTCATCATGTTGCGGAAAGGCTATCCAGAGGAGACCTATGTGACGTTCTCCTACAGCCCCATCCCCGACGATCGTGGCGGCACAGGCGGTATTTTTTGCGCCTGTACGGACGATACCCAGCGCATTGTCGGTGAGCGTCAGTTAGCGCTGTTGCAGGAACTGGCAGCCAGAACGGCAGATGTCCGTACTTTCGATGAAGTCTGCACTCTCAGTGCTAGCTGCCTGAAAACCAATCCTTACGATCTTCCCTTTGCGATGATTTATCTCATCGAGCCGGAGCAACAACAGATTGTTCTGGCAGGGACATCTGGTATCGATCGAGACCACCCTGCCGTTCCTCAAGCCGTTGCGTTTGACGATGATTCGGCTTGGCAGCTTGCAGAGGTTGTCAGAACCCAAAAAGCCCGCTTGATTACGGATTTAGAAGCATCGTTTGACAACTTACCCACGGGTGCCTGGCAGCAAATACCGCATCAAGCCGTTGCCATACCCATTGCGGCATCCGGTCAGACCGGAAAAGCGGGCATTTTGGTGGTTGGGTTAAATCCGTTCAGGCTGTTTGACGGCAACTATCGAGGCTTCATCGATTTGGTTGCAGGGCAAATCTCAGCCAGTCTTGCCAATGCGGAGGCTTATGAAGCAGAACGGAAACGGGCAGAAGCATTGGCGGAGCTAGACCGCGCTAAAACCGTTTTCTTCAGTAATGTCAGTCATGAATTTCGCACACCCCTGACACTCATGCTCGGTCCCCTGGAAGATGCACTGACGAGTTTAGAGGAGCAGGGGAGTGGGGCAGGGGAGGAGCAGGGGAGTGGGAGGATAGATGAGACTCCATCGCCCTACCTACCCACCGACTCACCGACGCTAAAATACCAACTTCAGGTTGCCCATCGTAACGCCCAACGCTTACTGAAACTGGTCAATACACTGCTGGATTTCGCGCGAATTGAGGCAGGGCGGATTGCAGCAGTCTACGAGCCAACAGACCTGGCGATGTTAACAACCGATTTGGCAGGGGTATTTCGCTCTACGATCGAGCGTGCAGGTTTACGGTTACGGGTAGACTGCCCCCCGCTGCCTCAGCTTGTGTATGTCGATCGCCAAATGTGGGAAAAGATTATCCTCAACTTGCTTTCCAACGCCTTCAAGTTCACCTTTGAGGGTGAAATTGTTGTCAGTTTGCAATGGGAAGAGAGGAGAATGCTTCAAACGCCGAGTTCCGAAGCTGACGCTTCCACCTCAGAACTCAAAACTTCGAGCTTAGAACTCAAAACTTCCACTTCAGAACTCAAAACTTCGAGCTTAGAACTCGATGCTTCCACTTCAGAACTTGACACTTCAAGCTTAGAACTCGACACTTCGAGCTTAGAACTCGACACTTCCACCTCAGAACTTGGAGTATCGCGATCGCAACTTGAACCGTCAGCCTCTACCCTTCACACTTCTCCTTCCTTCCTTCCTCATGTCATTCTAGAAGTGCGAGATACGGGTACGGGCATTCCCACCGAAGAACTGCCTCATATCTTTCAGCGATTCCATCGGGTAAAGGGGACAGCCGGACGGAGCTATGAAGGGTCAGGAATTGGCTTGTCCTTAGTGCAGGAGTTGGTGAAACTGCAGGGTGGCAGCATTCGAGTCAATAGCGTGGTGGGTCAGGGAACCGGTTTCACGATATCAATTCCCACGGGATACAGTCATTTGCCAGGCGATCGTCTACAGCTACAACACGGCGAAGACCAACTCATGGGTGCAGAGCGTTCATTTGCCTCCATAGAGACAAGAGCTACCCCTTATATCGCAGAAGCGTTGGGCTGGCTACCAGACGAAAGGAGTGAACAGGTCGATGAGTGGATGCGTGAAGCAGCACACCACCCATCGACCCGTCCACCCACTCACCCGTCCTCCCACTCACCCGTCCTCCCTGCTCGCATCCTCCTCGCTGACGATAATGCCGATATGCGCCACTATATGAGGCGTTTATTGAATCAACAGTATGAGGTAGAAGTCGTGCCGGATGGAGTCGCCGCCTTAGCCGCCATTCGGCAGCAGAAGCCCGATCTGGTCTTAACTGATGTGATGATGCCTCGCCTCGATGGCTTTGGATTGTTACAAGCGCTCCGGGCGAACCCAGACACTCATCAGATTCCAATCATTCTGCTGTCTGCCCGGGCTGGAGAAGAATCGCGGATTGAAGGACTGGTAGCTGGAGCGGATGATTACCTGATCAAGCCCTTTTCGGCGCGGGAACTGTTGGCGCGAGTTGAGGCAACGCTCAAGATGGCTCTGATGCGTCAAGAAGCGGCGCAGCAAGAGCGGGAACTGCGGCTGACCAGTGAGGCGGCTCAACAGCAGGCTGAGGCTGCCTACGACCGCATTAATGAGTTGCTGGAAAGCATGACGGATGCGTTTACTGCGCTCGATCGCGACTGGCGGATTATCCACCAAAACGCGGCAGCGCAACGAATCAACGGCAAACCACTGACAGAAGTGCTGGGAAAAACACACTGGGAGGAATGGCCCGCATCAGTCGGTACAAACCTAGAGCATCAGTACCGACGGGCAATGGCGGAGCAGATTCCGGTTCACTTTGAGCATCACTACTACTTGCCGCCCAGCTATGATGTCTGGCTGGAGATTCACGCCTACCCTTCTGAGGAGGGGCTTGGCATTTTCTATCGAGATATCACGGCTCGCAAGCAGTCTGAGGAGGCACTGCGTGTCGTTCACCAACGTCTGACGTATCACGTCATGAACTCTCCACTCGCTGTGATGGAGTTTGATTCTGAAGCGCGTGTCGTGCAGTGGTCACCGCAGGCGGAAAACGTTTTTGGGTGGAAAAGCCAGGAGGTGCTTGGCAAACGCCTGATCGATATGGGATTTGTCCATGCTGAAGATGAAGCAGCCGCTCGCCGAGAGGTCCTTGAAGCCCTGGTGAATGGGGATAAACAATCCAAAACGATGTACAACCGCAACTATAGCAAAGATGGCTCAATTGTTTACTGCGAGTGGTATAACTCTGTCTTGAAGAATGAGGCAGGTGAGTTGATATCTATCCTGTCACTTGTCTTAGATGTCACCGATCGCAAACAAGCAGAGGAGGCACTGCGCGAGAGCGAAGAGCGGTTCCGGGCGATCGTCAATCAGGCAACCGCAGGCATTGGCCAATGCAATATGTCGGGTCAATTCATCCTGGTCAACCAGAAATATTGCGAGATCACAGGCTATTCCAGGGAGGAGCTGTTACACAAGCGGATGCAGGGCATTACCCATCCTGACGATTTACCTCACAACATGGAGCTATACCAGCGCCTAGCCAGCGAAGGCATTGACTTTACCATTGAGAAGCGTTACATCTGCAAGGATGGTTCTGAAGTTTGGGTAAGCAACAGTGTGTCACCCGTTCGGGATGCATTCGGTCAAGTTCAATTTTCGGTTGCAGTGGTGGTGGATATCAGCGATCGCAAACGAGCGGAAATTGCCCTCCAGGAAAGCGAAGCCAAATTCCGGGCTGCTTTCGACCAAATGTATCAGTTTGTCGGCTTGCTCACCCCCGATGGCATGTTGCTGGAAACCAATCAAAATCCACTCACCTTCGCGGACGTTGAGCATGAGGCTGTCATTGGCAAACCGTTTTGGGAATTCCCCTCCTGGAATGCCACCGCCGAACTTCAGGAAATTGCCAAAACGTTAGTCGCTCAGGCTGCCGCCGGACAGTTTTTCCATCAAGAAGTCAACCTTTTCGATGCCAGTAGCAACCTCCACACCTTTGATGTATCCGCAAAACCCGTCTACGCGATCGAGACCGATCAAATTCTCTGGGTGATCGTTGAGGGGCGTGACATTTCTGCCCAGGTGCGGTTGCAAAATTCCCTGCGCCAAGAACAGGAGCGATCGCTCCAGCTAATTACCAGCAGCGTAGACGGCATTGTTGCCTTTGAGGCTGACGGCTGTTGCACCCTCTGGAACCCTGCAATGGAACAGATGACCGGACTGCGGCAGGAAGATGTCATGGGCAGACGTGGAGTAGACGTGTTTTCCCTTCTCCTGGACGCTAAAACATTGCAAGGCTTTCATCCCGGCATCGAAAAAGCCGTCACGATCTTGGACTTTCACTTTACCCACTCCAAAACCAGACAGCGCCAGTGGATCGAAGCCCGCTATTCGCCGCTCCACGGTGGCAGTGAGACGCATAACGGCGGGCTGCTGATGGTGCGGGATGTCACTCAACAGCGTGAGCTAGAACGGATGAAGCGTGAATTCATTTCCATCATCAGCCACGAAATTCGCACACCGCTTTCCTCAATCCGGGGGGCGCTGGGACTCGTGGCAACCGGAGTTTTGGATGACGATCCCCCAACGGCGAAAGAGATGCTGGGCATTGCCAACAAAAACATCGAGCGATTGGTGCGACTGGTTAACGATGTTCTGGCACTGAGCCGACTGGAGTCAGGACAGGTAGAACTGAAAAAGCAATGGTGTGAGGCGGCGACTCTCGTGCAACAGGCATTCTCCAGTGTGCAAAACCTGGCAGAAGCAAACCAAGTTGATTTGCGATCGTTCACTGGAAACATTCAGGTTTGGGCAGACCCGGATTGGCTAGTGCAAGTGCTGGTGAATTTAATTAACAATGCCGTCAAATTTTCTCCTGCTGGAACCACCGTCTCTGTTAATGTAGAACCACAACCTCAGCAGGTTTTATTTCGAGTCACCGACCAGGGGCAGGGCATTCCAAG
Source organism: Microcoleus sp. F4-D5 (assembly GCF_036704885.1). Lineage (NCBI taxonomy): Bacteria > Bacillati > Cyanobacteriota > Cyanophyceae > Oscillatoriales > Microcoleaceae > Microcoleus > Microcoleus sp. F4-D5. The sequence continues at coordinate 8,084 of NZ_JAUBSX010000142.1, forward strand.
TGAGAAGCTAGAAACCATCTTTGGGCAGTTTCAACAGGTTAATATGTCTGATTCTCGCCAAAAGGGGGGGACAGGATTAGGGCTGTCAATCTGTCGTCTGATTGTGCAACGGCATGGTGGACGCATCTGGGCAGAGAGTGAATTAGGGAGGGGCAGCAAATTTTACTTCATGCTGCCAATACCCGACTAAATTTCCATGACAAAACGTGTTCCAACAGTTGGAGTAACCCTAAATATAATGCCCTCTTCTTATGGCGATCGATGCATTCTTGTCGTTGACGACGAACCTGAACTAAACCGCATTGTTAAAGTTACGCTAGAACGACTAAAGGGTTGGACGGTTCTAACATCTGAGTCTGTACAAGCGGGACTAGAGCAAGCAAAAGGACAGCATCCTGACGTGATTTTGCTGGATCTCAATCTGGATGGGGGTTTGCTGGATCTCAATCTGGATGGGGGGGGGCTGGCTCTGCTGCAAACTTTAAAGACCAGCCCAATCACGCAGTCGATCCCAGTGATTTTGTTCACTGCAACCGACCTATCAGACGATCGGCTAGAATTGTGCCCTTTCGACCTTGCTGGAGTCATCTTCAAGCCGTTCAATGTTTTGCATCTTGCCGATGAAATCATTAAGCAGTTGGGGTGGTAATTCCCCGATTTGGAGGCGAATCTTACTAATTGGAGAGCGAAAAATTTCAGGGGAGTTCGACTGAGGGAAAGCAAGCTCATGCACATCAACTAAGCTGCTACGCAGCTAAACCGGATAAACAGCATTGCCTTTGTTTTTGATTTTTCGTCCCCATCGAATAACCAGTTCTCCTTCATTTATACCATTTTTCTAAAGTTATGCTAGAGTTACCTGAAAAGTAAAGGAGAATATTAAAATGTCTGGGCGTCCTC
>NZ_JAUBSX010000143.1:0-8685 GCF_036704885.1 Microcoleus sp. F4-D5
TCGCTCTTGTCTCGGATGATTCACTTTTACCCCCTCAATTCGCGTATGTGCCAGTTGGGGGTGCGGAATGTGGGTTATAAACTTGGGATACGCTGTATCCAGTCTCACCGAGAGAGCGCCATACCGCAGCGCCTGGAGGGTTGACGAATATTTGCACTGGGAATCTGAGTTCGGGGTGAACCCGTCCCTCAAGGATTGGGGTGCTTTCGTAACTATCGGCCTATATTCCGCTTCATTCGATCGAGTTCTTCGTCTGCTTCCCAGCGTTGAAACTTTTCTTCTAAAGGATCTGCTGCATTAAAACTGTTATAATTTGAACTCTGATTCCAACCCTTTGTCTCCCAATTTTGCTCTGTTTTAGTGGTAGTGCGCGTTGCAGCTTCGGCTGCTTTTGCTCGGACTTCTTTGCGCCGTAATTGAATTTGGCGGTACAGTTCTTTGGCTTTTTCAATCCGTTCTTTGCAGCCTTGCATTTGACCCCAGCGCTGATTTCCCTGACGCAGCAAAGCTGCTTGCCGCTCTTGGGCGGCTTGAGCTAAATCGAGCCTTTGAGCAGCTTTAGCTTTGTTGATTCGATCGTTCCAGCGCTGAATTTCTTGGGCGGCGGAGAGAATTTCGGATTGCAGTTTTTTCTCTTGTTTTTGGATATCAAGAATCAGCCGCAGAGTGTCTTCTTCTTGTTCCTTTAGTTGTTCTTCTATTGCCTGCAATTCCAGATGGGGATTGCTGCGCAAAAATTCTTCTAATCTGGTTTCTAGAAAACGGCTGAAATCGTCAAATAAGCCCATTTTTTATAAGTCCTGAGTCATTAGTCATGGGTCATTAGTCATGGGTCATTAGTTATTAGTCATTGATGCTTAGTCACCGGCGATCGATGATCGGCCATTAGTTGTTAGTTATAGCAAAAGAAAGTTCGGCAACGAATTGTGGAACCGATTTAACGGATAGAAGAAAGAAGCAGTAAGAGCAATGGTTTCAGCAATTAAGAACGTGTTGGCTGTTCCTATATTATAACTGTTTTCACTGCTCGTGAGGTACAGCCCGATCGCTGCCGATTACCGATTACTGATGACCTAACTCATAGCTAATGACTAATGACTAATGGCTGATGAGTGAAGACTGATTAGAACTTTTGCCCGACAAAAACCGATCGCACATCTCCTCCCTTGCGGATAACAGCTTCTTGATTTTTGATTTCTGCCAGCGTCCAACCGCTAGCGCCAATGCTTTCGCCGACATAAATTCTGCGGGCTACGCCGTCTACTTCAAACAAAGCCGCCGATCGATCGCCCAACTCCAAAATCCCTACCAGCGTGTGCGCCGAAGTTGGGGCGCTGCTGAGGGCTGGTGCTGGCTGCTGGGGGGCGGGCGCTGCTTCCTGGGCCGCGGGCGCTGGTGCCGATTCGGTTTCGCGAGCCAAAATCTTCGGCTCGGGAGACTCCGAGGGCGAAGGGGAAGCGGCGAGAGGAGTTCTAGTACCCGCGGCGGCGATCGCGCGACCGGAGGCTGGAGCCGCCGGCGATGGGGAAACTGCGGCGGTTTGAGGAGCAGCCGGAGCAGCCGGAGCAGCAGCTACCGGAGGAGCAGCTACCGGAGCAGCCGGAGCCACAGTCACCTGAGCGGGGGGAGGGATGACTACGACTTGGGGTGCTGGTGCTCCGGGCTGAGAGGCAGCTTGTTCTAGGGCATTAGCAATGCGGTTGACTGCTGTCGAGAGACCTGCGGTTGCCGGAGGCGCGCCGGAAATTGGAATGCTCGGCAGCGTCCCTGGGGTGGCAACTCCCGGAACTCCCGCCAGTTGGGGGTTAGGTTGGGGTGCTTTTTTTTGTTCGATCGCTTCTAGCGAGCGCTGCACGTATTCGACAAACTTGGTGTCTGGTGCTGTTTTGCCACTTGCCGTCGGCGTCTCTGGTGCGGGGGCGGCGGGCAAGCGCACCAGTCCCGACCTGCTTGCCAGCCACAACCCCATGACTAGCAGCAGCGACCCAAATGCTGCTCCCAACAGGATTCTGTCGAATGATTGTTTGGACTGCTGTTTTTTGGCTGTTTCTAGGGCGACTTGGCGGGCGATCGCTTCTACGTCTTTTTCGCCTCCCTGCGGCTGGGGGGGTGTCAACTGCGACAAAACTATTTGAGGTACCGAGATCGACTTGAGCGCCACGAATTCTGGCTGCACGGGTTCGGATGGCAGTCCGCCGCTACCGTCTAATGCTCGATCGACTCCTTCAAACAGTTCGTCCATCAACCTATCGGCGTAGGACTCTACTGCCACTGCTTCGGCTGGCACTGTTTCGACGGTCGCAACCACGGCGATCGGATCGGACGCTGATGATTCCAAAGACATCTGTTTGGCGATTACTTTTTGAGGCATAGTTTTCTGTTTGCTCCCGCTCCTCGACAAACCTGAGATTCTCAACTTCAGACTTCTACAGGATACTTGTGATATTTACCAATTTTTGGCTCAGAACAGGTCAATTGTATCTCACCCATCACCATATTTTTAGTCTTCAGCGAACTTACTTTGCCCGATCGACTTTTGTTTTACCTGTTTTCCGCTTTTTCGGCTGCCAGTCTTACTTGCTTGCCCTGACTTTTACTGCACATTCTACTGCTTTTGTCAACCCCGCTCTTTGGGGCTTCGCAGTTTTTGACACACAGCTTTACTTGAGGCGATCGCAAAAAAAGCGGTTGTTTTGCCGCTGTTTCCGATCGCATTGCTGTTTTGACAAGGATTTCAGACTTTTACTCGTCTTAAGTTTGTTAGTCAGTTTGCTTGACAGTAATAACAGGTTGCAGATTTTCTCAAAACTCATGGCTGCAACAGTGGTAACAACCGCTGTAATTCCCCACAAGCTGCTTGAAGCGATCGCGGCGCATCTTCTGGTAAGCTCTGAGAATAACATCGATCGGCTAAATCCTCAACAGGTTTTTTGCAAACAGCCTCATTATTCTTAAATCTTGCATAAACAGCCTCTTCATTCACAGTTTCTCCCTGCAAGTAGTGTATCCAAGTCTCAATATTGCGCTTGGGAACGAAAATCGCGATCGCCTCATTCAGTCCCCTCTTTTTCTGCTCATCTTCATCAAGGACACTAGCTAACTCATTAAGTCTGGCTTCCAGCGTACCCGTATCTGCATCAATTAACACAACTAATCCAATCGCCACCCGGTTTTTATTCTGGCGATAAGCGTTCACTTCCGCCAGATACTGAGTGCGTACATACTGTTCTCCAGCTTGACTACCGGCCGGACATATTTTAGTCCGAAACAAACCTGTAAAACCTCGCTTTTTCAGAAAATAACGAGCAAAAACCTCCTGCTGCCTGTCCTCGCAGAGAATGACAATCTGAACTCTACGCTGACTCATTCAACCATCCCCGTGCAATCAGTTCAGAAACTGGCAATCCCGAATTGTCAGCTACTTCATTGCTAATTCGTTTTACTCGAACAGCAGCATTGCTTTGACGCTCAAACCAATAGCCAATCGGTGAAGCTAAAAGATAGTTAATTAACTCAGGATGGTGAGAAATTAGTAATGCTTGAAGTTTGCCATCGCTACAAAGGTCATAAATCTCAATCAGCCAGGGTTGAATTTCTGGCAATGCTAAAAAGCTTTCCGGTTCATCAATACACAAGGTATAATCTTCAGATTTTGTACCGTAAATCAGCGCGTATAAAGCAACTAATGTTTTTTGTCCGTCCGACAATTCTCCCAGACGATATTCAATTGGCTTGCTGTTATCTGTTTCTCCTGAAAACCGCAGTTTTAATACCAAATTATCTTCGCTTACTCGCTCAAACTTAAAATTTGTGAATCCATCCAAAACATCTCTTAAAATGTTTCCAATTTCAGCAATTTTACCTTGGTCTTCAGATAAGTAGCGATACCAAGAAACAAAATTTTCCATCTGAGGAGTCAAACGCATTTGTTCTTGGCTACTTTCATCAACCATCAAGCTGGGAACAACTTGCACGATGATAAATCGCGCCATCCGTTCTCTAAACCAAGTTAACTTCGTGTTGTCGTTTCTTGGCATTAATGAAGGTAGCATAGATTGCGACCAGTCAAACTGGTATTGCGGACCCGGTGAATGATTGTCTCGATAGAGTTGAACTTCGCCTAATTCAAATTTTAGTAAAGGCTGATTGTCAAAGAACAGACGCTCGTACCCAACACGACATTTATCTCGATTGCGATCGATTCCTAATTGATATGTGTAGGAGCCGCCATTACCGATAATTTCTAGCTCGAAACGCTGAATTTGTAAAGTTTGCCAGCGGGTGCAGTCCGCAAGTTTGAAAATTCCTTCAACCTTACTGTCGCCGCTGACAAAAGCTTGGATTTTCTGCAAGACTTCAAAAACTGTTGATTTACCCGAGCCGTTAGAACCCAGAAATAGATTAATTGCATCAAGATCGAGTTCAAAATTTACCAAACAGCGAAAATTGTCAATATATATTCGTTTCAGCATGGGATTTTTTGACTTATAATTCCTCTAGCTCCTGTCATTGTTAACAGGAGCTAAACACAACACTCGGACAACCCAAATTAACCAACCCGTTCGGCTAACTCCAACCAGCGCTCAGTCGCCCGATCGATCTCCTGCGTCAACTGGGCCAAACGCTCCGATAACTTCTTCATCTCTGCAAACCCGCTGGGAGCATTGTTGTACAAAATCTTCTCAATCTCTTCTTTCTCAGCTTCCATCTTCGGAATTTGACTTTCTAATTGTTCGTATTCCCGCTTCTCATTGAAGGAAACTTTGGTAGATTTTTGAGTGGAATTTGTGGATTTTGAATTTTTAGATTCAACAGTGCGCGTAATTTTTTCTTTTTCTTTTTGACCTGTGATTTCCTTGGCTTCTTCTGCTTTCTTGTAGTCTAAATACACCGAATAATTGCCGGGATACAAGCGCAAATTGCCGCCCGGTTCCAAGGCAAAAACCATGTCGATCGTGCGATCGAGAAAATAGCGATCGTGCGAAACTACAATCACGCAGCCGTTAAAATCTTCGAGATAATCCTCCAAAACCGCCAAAGTCTGCACGTCCAGGTCGTTTGTCGGTTCGTCCAAAATCAGCACGTTCGGCGCACTCATCAGCACTTTCAACAGAAATAACCGGCGCTTTTCCCCGCCCGAAAGTTTGTTAATCGGTGCATACTGTTGGTTCGGCGGAAACAGAAACTTTTCCAACATTTGAGAAGCGGTAATTATTTCCCCATCCGCCGTTTGCACCAATTCCGCGACACTTTTCAAGTATTCAATAACCCGCTGGTCTTCGTTCGGCGTCAAATCCTCAGAATGCTGGTCGAAATAACCGATATGAATGGTTGTACCGATTTCGACAGTACCCGAATCCGGCTGAATTCGTCCGGTGATGATATCCATCAGCGTCGATTTTCCGGCACCGTTGCTACCAATAATTCCAATCCGGTCTTCGGGTGTGAAATTGTATGTAAAATCTTTAATTAAAGTGCGATCGCCGTAAGCTTTACAGATATTCAGTAACTCAATCACTTTCTTACCAATCCGGCGGCCGGCTGTGGCAATCTCGACTTTGCCGTTGGCTGTTTTGAACTCCTGGGCTCGCATATCTTTAATGCGATCGATCCGAGCTTTTTGCTTGGTACTGCGCGCCTTCGGCCCGCGTTTGAGCCATTCCAATTCGCGCCGCAATACACCCGCGTGTTTGCGAACACTGCTGGCGGCCGATTCTTCAGCTAAGGCTTTTTTCTCCAAGTAATAAGCGTAATTGCCAGCATAATTGTAAAGGTCGCCGCGATCGATCTCCAGGATGCGATTGGTAACGCGATCGAGAAAATAGCGATCGTGCGTAATCAGCAGCAAAGCACCGCGATAGCCGTTCAAATAGTTCTGCAACCACTCCACAGACAGCGCATCCAAGTGGTTTGTCGGTTCATCCATTAACAATACATCGGGTTCAGATAAAAGCGCCGTTGCTAAAGCAATTCGCTTGCGGTAGCCGCCAGACAAATCGCTAATTTTGGCATCAAAATCTTGAATTCCCAACTTAGTCAAAATCAATTTAGCCTTCGTTTCCAAATCCCACGCATCCACCTCATCTATGCGTTGAGACACCGCAGACAGACGCGCCATCAATTTGTCGGTATCGCCTTTGCCGTGGGACAGTTGAGCGGAAATTTCCTCGTATTGTCGCACTAAAGCCATTTGTTCGCCGCTGTCAGCAAATACTTGCTCTAAAACCGTGTGATTTTCGTCTAAATCCGGCTGTTGGGGGAGATAAACAATTTTAGACCCAGGATTGACCCAGCGATCGCCAGAGTCGATCGACTCCAAGCCTGCAATCATTTTCAGCAGCGTTGATTTCCCGGAACCGTTGGTGCCGATGAGTCCGACTTTATCGCCTTCATCGAGGCTGAAACTGGCATCTGTCAAGAGTTCCTTGATGCCGAAGTCTTTTTTGATCGATCGCAGAGTAAAAATAGTCATGAGTATAGAAAGTCATTTACCTGACTTAGTTTAACGCAAGTTCGATCGAGTCCGGCTGCATCGATATGGTCTATCGTTCCGATCAAACTTCTTTAAGACAAGGGCGAACTCGATTTTTATGACGATCTAAGTTTTAATAAATGTTAAGAAAAGTAGGCAATACGGAGAATTTTATGTACATTGATTTTGTGATTTTCTAAAGTAAGAAAAGCTTGACATACCTCAGCGATCTTCAGTAAATTAATCATACTATTCAAAATTTCGCATCCTTATGGCAATCACACAGGAACAGTTTGATGCATTAGTAGGAAAGCTGGAAGACTTCTCGAAAAACAATCCAAAGAATTACCGCTTGCGAGTTGCCCTGTGGGCTACATTAGGATACGCCTATATCTTTCTGATACTTGGGGGGCTATTGGCACTAATCGGGCTAGTAGTCCTATTTATCGTTTTTAGTAACCGTATCAATAGTTACATTATCAAGTTAGCTATTTTGTTGCTGGTTCCAGCATGGGTGATTGTGCGATCGCTGTGGGTAACTTTCCCACCTCCCCAAGGTTTGAAAGTCAATCGCCGTCAAGTTCCTCACTTATTCGCCCTAGTTGATGAATTGACAACTAAACTTCAAGCTCCCCGATTCCATAACATCCTGTTGAATCAGGAGTTCAACGCAGGAGTCGTTCAAATTCCACGGTTGGGTATCTTTGGTTGGCAGCAAAACTATTTACTTTTGGGACTTCCCTTGATGCAGTCTTTGTCTGTGGAACAACTTAAAGCAGTTCTGGCACACGAGTTAGGGCATCTCTCTGGCAACCATTCCCGCTTTGCAGCATGGATTTATCGAATGCGCAAAACCTGGATGCAGATTTATGAACGATTGCATCAAAGCGATCGCGAGGGGGCAGCAGTTTTGTTTAATCGCTTTCTGGAGTGGTATTGGCCTGCTTTTAATGCTTACTCTTTTATCTTGGCGCGGATGAATGAGTACGAAGCCGATCGCTGTGCGGCTCAACTCGCTGGAGCAAAAACTGCGGCTGAGGCTCTTATTAACATAGAAGTAAAAGCTCGTTTTCTGGAAAGTTCTTTCTGGACAGATATTAATAAGCAAGTGGAACATCAGATCGAGCCACCAGACAATGTTTACTCCTCGATGTTGACCGTGTTGCATAGTCCGATTGCTGAAGAGAAGAACAAGCAGTGGTTAGAGCAGGCTCTTGCACAAAAGACAAATAATGCAGATACCCATCCCTGCCTTACCGATCGACTAAAATCGCTGGGTTATTCGACTGCTAAGGCACAAAAGCTAGGTCAGCCAGCGACTATAGAAATCAGTGCAGCAGAACATCTTCTGGGAACAGCTTTACAACAGTTCGCTACCCATTTCAATCAGGAGTGGAAAGAAGCAGTATCGACACCTTGGCGACAACGCTATTCCTACCTAAAGAAAACTGAGGACAAACTTCAAGTTTTAGAGCAAAAATCACAAATACAGACACTTACCGAACAAGAATTATGGGAACGAGCCTATTACACCTTGGAATTGCGAGGTGATGAAGCAGCGCTTCCCTTGTTGCAAGATATGTTAAAAACTTATCCAGATCTTGCAGAAGCAAACTACACTATTGGGCAAATTTTGTTACAAAAGTCTGAGAAGGCAGGTATTGCTTACATTGAAAAAGCCATAGTGAAAAGGATGGATTGGGTCATAGACGGTTGCGACTTAGTTTACAGTTTCTTACGGCAACAAGGTCAAACAGAAGAAGCAGAGAAATATCGCGATCGAGCCGAACAACATTATCAGCTTCTGCTAAAAGGTCAACAGGAAAGATCCAGAGTGTTCGATACCGATACATTTAAACCTCACACTCTAGAAGGATCGGAGGTAAAGGAATTGAAGCAGCAGCTAGCTGATTATCCGCAGGTTAAAGAAGCTTATCTGGTAGAGAAAGTTGTCACGTATTTTCCCGAAAAGCGCTTCATTGTTCTAGGAATTGTTCGTAAACGAGGTTGGATTGAAAGTGAAGATGCGGATCAAAAGTTAATTGACCTGCTCGCTACCAATGTGCAGTTTCCTACTGAAGCCTATATCATCTCTTTCAGTGGCAGGGGTACTGGTAAACTCAAGAAAAAGATTTGTCATACCATTTTTCTAAAGATGTGCTAGAGATAAAGAATGTAAGATCCAAGACCATCCTGTGAGAAAACCAATGACA
>NZ_JAUBSX010000144.1:0-8514 GCF_036704885.1 Microcoleus sp. F4-D5
ACTTATTATCTCGGATGATTCACTTTTATCCCCTCCATCTGCCTATGTGCCAGTTGGGGGTGCGGAATGTGGGTTAACAGCCCCATTGATTTAGCGGTGGTGCTGGGCGGCGACGGTACGGCCCTAGCTGCGGCGCGGAATTTGGCGGCTGACGGCATCCCGATTTTGGCAGCGAATGTGGGGGGACATCTGGGTTTTTTAACCGAGTCTTTTGAGGATTTCCAAAAGACTGAGGAGATTTGGGACAGACTTTCGGAAGACAGGTATGCCGTACAGACGCGGATGATGTTGCAGGCAACAGTTTTTGAGGGAAAAAGAAGCAATCTCGAACCCCAAAGCGATCGATTTTTGGCACTCAATGAAATGTGTGTCAAACCTGCTTCAGCCGATCGAATGCCGAGCTGTATTCTAGAAATGGAAGTTGACGGCGAAGTAGTCGATCAATATCAAGGCGACGGTTTAATTGTGGCAACTCCCACTGGTTCGACTTGCTACACCGCATCTGCCAACGGGCCGATTATGCACTCGGGAATGGAGGCGATCGCAGTTACTCCGATTTGCCCTTTGAGTTTATCCAGTCGGGCGATCGTACTCCCGCCCGGTTCAGTCGTCAGCATTTGGCCTTTAGCAGATTACGAACTCAGTACCAAACTCTGGACAGACGGCGTTTTAGGGACTGCAATTTGGCCGGGACAGCGCGTAGACGTGCGGAGGGCAGACTGCGAAGCCAAGTTTATCATTTTGCGGGAAAACTATTCTTATTACAACACGTTGAGGGAAAAACTTCTCTGGGCAGGAGCCAGAATTCGGTACAGCAACAATCACCGCAATTAATCCGAATCATCCACCATTAATCATTAATCTGTAGGGGCCGGTTTTACCAACAATATTTGCCTAAAATCAATAATCTCATAAACCCGCCCCCACAAGGTGATAAATCGCAATTTACATTTTTATGCTTCGAGCTAAAGCAAGGTTGAGATAGGTTATTAGTTGTGTGGGGGCGGGTTTATATAGATGGTTTGCGGTCATTAAATATTATTCGTAAAACCCGCCCCTACAGGATGGTATTTTACAGGCAAAACCTGCCAGACCCAACATACAATTTCTGTACTCTGTTAAGATCGCTCAATATCTTGACAAACAGCCCGATCAATGCAAATTTTCAAACAATCAACCCGACCTTTCAACCCTCAAGATACATATCCCTGTCCCGTGTGCCGCACCGGTCAGATTTCCACCATGCCGATGATGGACGCCCTAGCTTGCAACTTCTGCCAGCACATTTATACCGCAAGCGTTGAAAGACAATCGCTCGAAATGGCCGATCGCCAACCGCCCGTAACTTGGCACTGGAACGGCAAACAGTGGATAGGAGCGCACCTCGAAGGCGTAGAATTCGGATGGCCCTACTTTGCAGCAGCGATAGGTCTAATTTTCCTTCCCACTACCTTGCTGGGACTTTCGGCTTACTATTTTCCCCCGGTTCCCGGCAGCCGGTTGTCGTGGCTGCCCGCAGCTTGGACAGGCTTAGCTTTTTTGTCCCATTTAGGCATTGTGCTGTGGTTGATGGGTGAATTTTATCAATTCCCGCTGCTAACTTACTTCAGAGCTTGGGGGCGCAGGATTAGCCGGCGCTAGCTTAAATGCTCTCAAAAAAGCCGATCGCCCCAGGACAGCGCACCGACATCCATCCAGGTAAAATTAGAGGCGATCGCAAAATTCAATTCCCAATCAGCACTTATGCAGCTATAATCGTTAGCTATTCTAAATAGTCAAAAGCAAACGCATTGCGATTTGTGAGGAGAGCGATGAATATACTTGGAATCTCGGCGTACTATCACGACAGCGCCGCAGCCTTAATTCGCGACGGAGAAATTATAGCAGCAGCGCAGGAAGAAAGATTTTCCCGCAAAAAGCACGACGCCAGATTTCCCAAGAATGCGATCGCTTATTGCTTGAAAGAAGCGAACATAGATTTGCGGGAAGTCGATCACATAGTCTTTTACGACAAACCTTTAGTCAAATTCGAGCGCCTTCTCGAAACCTATTTAGCCTACGCACCCCAAGGTTTTCGCTCTTTCCTAGCCGCCATGCCGATATGGCTCAAAGAAAAGCTTTACCTCAAAACCATGCTCAAAAGAGATCTGGCAGCAATAGCAAACTGCAAAACGAATAAACTGCCATCTCTGCTATTTACCGAACACCACCAATCCCACGCAGCATCGGCATTTTTCCCCAGCCCGTTTCAAAAAGCAGCCGTTTTGTGCCTGGACGGCGTGGGCGAGTGGGCAACAACCTCGGTTTGGTTGGGAGAGGGGAACCAACTTACACCTCAGTGGGAAATCGATTTTCCCCACTCCTTGGGTTTGCTTTATTCAGCTTTCACCTATTACACAGGCTTCAAAGTCAACTCTGGCGAATACAAACTCATGGGTTTAGCACCTTACGGCGAACCCAAGTATGTAGACAAGATTCTCAACTATTTAATCGACCTCAAAGATGACGGAACTTTCCGTTTGAACATGGATTATTTCAACTATACTGTTGGCTTAACCATGACAAACAAGAAGTTTGACGAGCTGTTTGAAGGGCCGCCGCGTCAAGCTGAAGGAAAATTGACTCAGCGAGAAATGGACATTGCCGCTTCCATTCAAGTTGTTACCGAAGAAGTTGTTTTGCGACTTTGCAGGACAGTTAGAAAAGAATTGGATGTCGATTATCTTTGTCTGGCCGGCGGCGTTGCTCTCAACTGCGTTGCTAACGGCAGACTCTTGCGGGAAGGTATTTTCAAAGATATTTGGATTCAGCCTGCAGCGGGAGATGCTGGCGGTGCTTTGGGCGCGGCTTTGGCGATTTGGTACCAGTATTGCGAACAAACTCGCACTGCGATCGCGAACTCGACAGCAAATAGTAGAGAATCCCTCAAAACTGAACTTGTCACTACAAACGCAGCGGTTGAGGAGAAGACTGAAGTTCTCACTGCAAACCCAGCGGTGGCAACTGTGGCGAAGTCTGTTGCTCATTTAACTTGTCACGATCGAATGAGGGGCTCTTATTTGGGGCCGAGGTTTACCGACGCAGAAATTCTCGAATATTTGGATTCAATCAAAGCTAGCTATCACCGATTGGACGATGCCGAATTAATGCCGCAGTTGGCTGAGATTTTGGAACAGGGAAATGTGGTGGGATGGTTCCAGGGGCGGATGGAATTTGGGCCGCGGGCTCTGGGCGGTCGATCGATCGTGGGCGATCCCCGCAATGCTAAAATGCAGTCCGTGATGAACCTGAAAATTAAATATCGGGAATCATTTCGACCTTTTGCGCCGTCAATCTTAGCCGAACGAGTTGCGGATTATTTCGAGATTGACCATTCCAGCCCTTATATGCTATTGGTAGCACCTGTCAAGTCCAGTCTCCGCATTCCGATGACTCCCGAACAAGAGCAGTTGTTTGGCATTGAAAAGCTCAACATACCGCGATCGGAAATTCCGGCTGTCACCCACGTCGATTACTCGGCTCGCATCCAAACTGTTCACAAAGAAACCAATCCTCGCTACTATGACTTAATCAGCCATTTTGAAAAGCGATCGGGCTGTTCGGTTCTGGTAAATACTTCTTTCAACGTCCGAGGCGAACCCATTGTTTGCACTCCCGAGGATGCTTACCGCTGTTTCATGCGAACCGAAATGGACTATCTGGTTTTGGAAAATTACTTGCTTCCCAAGTCAGAACAAATTCCTTGGAAACAAGATGATGCTTGGAAAAATGAATTTGAACTAGATTAGTCATGAGTCATTAGTTATTAGTTATGAGTTATTAGTTGGTACGAATAGCTAATAACTAATTCCCCATTCTCCATTCCCAATTCCCATTTCTAATGAGCGACGAAATTAAAAAACTCGACAAAAAAGGCTTGCGCGATTTTGGGCTGCTAATTGGCGGCTTGATTGCAGTGCTGTTCGGTTTAGCAGTACCTTTACTGCGGCGGCATTCTCTACCTTGGTGGCCTTGGGCAATCTGCGGAGTGCTAGTGTTCCTAGCATTGGTTGCGCCGAAATCGCTGAATCCCGTTTATCACGGGTGGATGCGCTTTGGAAACATACTCCACAAAATCCAAACGCCGATCGTCCTAGGGATAGTTTTTTACCTGATAGTTTGGCCGATGGGAGTGCTCAAAAACATTTTCGGCGAAGATGCAATGCGGCGCAAACTCAACCCGAAAATGGATACTTACCGCATCCCAAGTAAAGCAAGAACAAAAGTTAGTATGGAGCGTCCTTTTTAAGTGTTTGAATCAACATTAGACTTTCTCAAAGATTTGTGGGCGTTTATGAGAGAACGCCAAAAGTATTGGCTGCTGCCGTTAATTGTGACTTTAGTCTTTTTGGGAGCTTTGATTGTATTGAGTCAGGGTTCTGTGATTGCTCCGTTTATTTACACCCTGTTTTGAAAGAATGAGCAAGTGGAAAATTTTGGGTGTCAATTTAGGTTTGACACTCGGCGGTTTATTTATGGGGGTGGTAATTGGTGAAATTGGATTGCGGGCAACCAAGATTGAAGGCTATCCAAAAATAGGAGATTTTGTAGACTCGGCACCAACTCGTTTCCACACTTCCGATCCGAATTTGGGTTGGAAGCTGAAACCCGGTGCGTCGGGGGAGTGGAAGGGGGAAGGTGCGAGTTTTGTGCAGGTGAATAGTGAGGGTTTGCGCGATCGCGAACACACAAAAGCCAAACCTCCCAATACTTTGCGGGTGGCAGTTTTGGGAGATTCTTTCACCGAAGCAATTCATGTACCTGTCGAACAAACTTTCTGGTCAAAATTAGAACGAAAATTAGGAAATTGCGAAGCCGTTAAGGGACGCAAAAATGTTGAAGTAATTAATTTTGGCGTGCAGGGTTACGGTACTGCTCAAGCATTGATAATGCTGCGAAAAAAAGTGTGGGACTACAATCCTGATATTGTAGTTCTTGCATTTTTTATTGGCAATGATATAATTAACAATTCCCCAAAACTAGAATACGATCGCTACCGACCATTTTTTGTGTACGATGCTAGCGGGAAGTTAGTACCAGATATGTCTTTTCGCAATCTAGCGCCGATCGACCGCAACGACAAAGCAGTTTCATTTGTAGACAGGCTGCCCACTTTTATCGTCAATAATTCGCGCATTTTGCAGGTCATTAAAAAGGTAGACCTAGATACCAAAAAGCGGCAGTTATCTGAGGATTTTACTGCTTTAAGTACCCTAAACCTCAAGGAACCTCAGAATGCAGATTGGGAAGAGGCTTGGAGGGTGACAGAGGGTTTGATTGTGACTCTGCGGAATGAAGTCGTACAGAAAAATGCTGATTTCTTGGTTGTGACGATCGGCGATCCGATGCAAGTCGAACGCGATGCCAAGATGCGAGAAGATTTTACGAAAAATAACAAGATTCAAGATTTGTTTTATCCCGATAGGCGGCTGGAAAAATTGGGCGCGCGCGAGGGTTTTCGGGTACTGAATTTAGCCGAACAGTTTCAAGGTTATACTGAAAAATATCAAGTCTGCGCCCACGGTTTTGAGAATTCTGTACCCTGTCGGGGTCACTGGAATGAACTCGGACACAGGCTTGGCAGTATTCTGATCAACAGAAATTTGTGCGAAAATTTGAAGCAGTCTCAAGTCCCCAAAAAACAACCGTAATCAGTCAAATTTCATGAAAGATTCAACTGCGCTACAAAAAAGCAAAAATATATTAAGTATAATCGCGGTTAATTTGGCGATCGCCTTTATTTGTCTGGAAGCTTTGTCGCTAGCTTTTTATTTGATCAACCAAAAGCAGTTTTTTTATACCAGAACTAAAACCAAAGAAAAAGTAGTAGAAGATATTGAAAGGATCGGAATTAGGCTAGATGAATCAATCGTAGAAAGACTGCACCCGTTTTTTGGATACGTACTCAAACAAGGTGCTTTTACCAATGAAAAATTAAAGTTAAAAGTCAACAAACACGGCTTTTTTTCCCTCTACGATTATCCGTTTCTTAAAACAAATAAAAATCAAATTATTATCGGAGTTTTTGGCGGTTCAGTTGCGAATAACTTTGCAGTAGATGAATACGTAACTCGAAGATTGTCTAACAAATTGAAGACTTATCCAGAATTTGCAAACAAGGAAATCATTGTTTTAAATTTTGGCAACGGCGGCTACAAACAGCCTCAACAATTATTAGTTTTAAATTACTTTCT
Source organism: Microcoleus sp. F4-D5 (assembly GCF_036704885.1). Taxonomy (NCBI): domain Bacteria; kingdom Bacillati; phylum Cyanobacteriota; class Cyanophyceae; order Oscillatoriales; family Microcoleaceae; genus Microcoleus; species Microcoleus sp. F4-D5. The sequence goes on from NZ_JAUBSX010000144.1 coordinate 6,234, forward strand.
GGCTTTGGGTCAAGAGTTAGATTTAGTCATCAATATTGACGGTTTTAACGAAGTAGCACTGTCAAATCTAAACAACAAAGGCCAAGTAGAAATAGGAATGCCCAGCGTTCAACACATACAGCCTCTGACGGGCTTAGCTAACAACAACTTGTCGCCGGAAGCCATGAGTTCGATCGTACAAATTAACGAAACCAAAAAACAGTTGAAAGCAGGTATTGACAAATTGCAAACTTGTCAAATTGCTTTGTGTCACGCTGTTACCTCGCTGCAGGTGAAACAATTAGTCAACAATTACCAGCAAGCAGTTGTCAAGTACGACCGACAAGTCAAACAATCGAACTCAGACACGGCAAATAGCGGTATAGTATACATTCCCAAAGCTGACTCTGTTTTGCCGGATGCCGCTGCTTTTGACAAAATGGCATCGATGTGGTACCGATCCTCGATCGGGATGAATCAAATTTTATCAAGTAGAAAGATTAAGTATTTTCACTTTATCCAGCCCAACCAGTATTATCCCACTAAGCGAGCGTTTACCGCCAAGGAAAACGAAATCGCGATCGACAACAAGAGTCCTTACATTGAAGGAGTGAAAAAAGGTTATCCGGTATTGTTGTCCAAAGTCGATGATTTGCAAAAAGCTGGGGTTAATGTTTTTAACGCAGTGAATATTTTAGACAATACAAAAGAGACAGTTTACAAAGATGCCTGCTGCCACTATAATTCAGTCGGAGACGAAGTATTGGCAAACTATGTTTCTAGTTCAATTATTAAAGTAGTAAGAGAGTCGAAATAGAGGTTTATGAAAGATTTAAAATCACTCAAAAAAGGACAAGAATTTCTCAAGATTGCTTTGATTAATTTAGTGATTTTACTGGTTTTCCTGGAACTCGGTTCCTTGGGATGGTATTTTGTCAAGCACAAGCAATTTTTCTATACTAGAGAAAAGACGCAAGATAAGTCGGCTTTAGGAATTAATTTAGAAGGAGTGCGGCTGAATCAGTCTATTGTTGAAAGGTTTCATCCTTTTTTGGGATTTATCCAACAACCTGGCCCCGATTTTCGCCCTGGTTTTAAGGTTAACAACTACGGATTTATCTCTCCTTACGATTACCCTTTGAAAAAAACCAAGAAAAATCAATTTTTTATCGGAGTTTTTGGGGGTTCTGTGGCTTCTAATTATGGAGTATTTGAAGTTCAAAACAAAATTTTACCTCAATACCTCAAGCAGCTTCCGGGTTTGAAAGATAAAGAATTTGTAATTTTGTCTTTTGCTACCGGAGGCTACAAACAGCCTCAGCAGTTATTAATTTTAAACTATTTTTTGGCTTTAGGGCAAGAACTGGATCTGGTCGTCAATATAGATGGTTTTAATGAAGTAGCACTTTCTAACTTAAACAATAAAAATCAAATTGATTTGGCGATGCCAAGCATTCAGCATATTTTGCCGCTGACTAGCTTGGCGAATAATAGCCTTTCTACAAAAGCGATGAAAGCAACTATCAGAATCCAAGAAAATAAAGCTAGGATTAATCAGGGTTTGGAACGTTTGCAACACTGCTCTTTAGCTGCGTGCGATGCTTTGACTTCTGTTTACGTTCAAAATCTAGTTAATAACTATAAAACCGATGTCATTAAGTTTGAGAAAGAACGGACTAAACAAAAAAAGGATGACAGTGGCAGCGTTATTTATATCAATACTAATAAGTCAGTTTTACAGGATTCAGTAGCTTTTCAAGAAATGGCGTTGAATTGGGCGAAAAGTTCAATTTTTATGCACAAAGTGCTGTCTGCTAGTAATGTGCCTTATTTTCACGTTCTTCAGCCCAATCAATATTATCAGACGAAAAGGGTGTTTGGTGAAGCTGAAAAGCAGATTGCTTTTAACAAAGATACTCCTTATGCTAAATCTGTGCAAATTGGATATCCGGCTCTTTTCAAAAAGTTTCCTAATTTGGAAAAAAATAATATCAATATAGTGAATGCTGTCAATGTTTTTGACAAGACTAAAGAGGCTGTTTATGTAGATAGCTGCTGCCATTACAATCAAGCTGGAGAGGTGGTTTTTAGCAATTATGTAGGTCGTTCTATTCTGGAATATTTGCGGAAAGATGAAAGAAATAAGAAGAAGTGATATTATGTCTGGTTGATTCGTTATTGTACAATTTGCGAACTCGTAGGGGCGGGTTCACCAACAATTATAACCCACATTCCGCAGATATTCGATCGAATTTTTTAATCAGTTGTGAAAACTTGTCAGCCCAATGCTTTTTGGCTGAAC
>NZ_JAUBSX010000145.1:0-8177 GCF_036704885.1 Microcoleus sp. F4-D5
GAAGTCCTTGCAAAGTTTCTACAGATTCGGTAATTTTTATCTGAGGGCGACCCGACATTTTAATTTGCTCCTTGTTTCCTTCAAGTCTATCACATCTTTAAAAAAATGGTATAAGTATAGTTTTAAAAACATCCAGCGACTCAATAGCATTTGAATTGAGACAAGGTATTATTTCGGGCAAATTTGGCTCGGCAACATTTTGATTAACAGCAACGGTCGCCAAAGATACTTCAGACACAGGGGTAACTTTGTTTTGTGCTGACTCCGACTGTGTAGCAATGGAATTTGTAGAAGGGAAAACAATAGTGTGGCTCTCTTGAAACAGCTCAGCCACACTATAAAAACGAGCGATTCACTCATCAATAGATTTGTGTTGAGCCTTCAACAACTCTGCAACTTGATTAGCCAATTATTCAAAACTAGGGATTTCCATTTCCCTCTCACAAGAATAGTGACGAGTATCACCAGTCAGAGAATTTTCTACAGACAAAACAGCATTTTGACACCGCACCCGAAACACAGTCAATTCCTGATTTTGCAACTGATTGCAAAAATGATTTAACAAACCATCCGAAGAACAGACCAAAACTTGTCGCACATCCCGATATCGATATAAAATACCAGCACCAAAAGCAATCTTTTTACCATTAGCACTATTAGCACCGCCCGGAACGTGAATCAGTTCGTAACCGCGATCGTAAAGTTCAGCATCCAACTTGCTCTTACTCGGATTTTTCCAGTTAACAAAAGCAATTTTAACCTGCAGGGGATAGTCGCACAAACTGGCTAAAAATTGTTCTGTGTTAACCTTAAGTTTCAGATTTTCGGCATCTGATAGCAAAATCGCAATCCCGCAGGACTCTGTGGTGGTTGCAGGGGCGATTTCATTCGGGATAGCTTCGCTTAACCGTGTTTCCGTGTATTGGCGACTTAAAGACTGCGGGCTGAGAGGCTCAAAAAATTGTTTGCGACAAGCTTTGCAAATATACCGCTGGCGACCGTTGGGATGGCCGTTTTTACGAATTTGGTCAGATTCGCATCGAGGACATTTCATGTAATTATTATTCCAGCCTCCTCCCTAAGCGGTAAAAAATTACCTATCTTCTTTTTTGTCTTCCTTCGCGCCCTTTGCGTCTTCGCGGTTCATTAAATAGATATCCCTTGAGCAGTTCAGAAGCCCCATAATAGTAAAAGAAACTTAACATTTAGTTAAACACAATGGCTAGAGACTTGCGGGGATTCCTCAAACTACTCGAAGAACGGGGACAACTGCGCCGGATTAGCGCCTTAGTCGATTCCGACCTCGAAATTGCCGAAATTTCCAACCAAATGCTGCAAAAAGGCGGCCCTGGACTGCTGTTTGAAAACGTCAAAGGGGCCGAATTCCCCGTCGCCATTAACCTGTTGGGTACGGAAGAGCGCGTTTGCTGGGCGATGAACATGGAAAAGCCTCACGAACTAGAAGAACTCGGCAAAAAACTGGGAATGCTGCAACAGCCAAAACCGCCGAAAAAGATTTCCCAAGCGATAGAATTCGGCAAAGTCCTGTTTGACGTAGTGAAGGCCAAACCGGGCCGCGACTTTTTCCCAGCTTGTCAGCAAGTGGTAATTGAGGGAGAAGGGCTGGATTTGAACAAAATCCCGATGATTCGCCCTTATCCGGGAGATGCGGGCAAAATTATCACCCTGGGTTTGGTAATTACCAAAGATTGCGAAACGGGCACGCCGAATGTAGGCGTTTATCGGTTGCAGTTGCAGTCAAAAAACACGATGACTGTACATTGGTTATCGGTGCGGGGCGGCGCGCGGCACTTGCGGAAAGCGGCGCAGGCAGGTAAAAAGTTGGAAGTTGCGATCGCCCTGGGAGTCGATCCATTAATCATCCTCGCCGCAGCAACCCCAATTCCTGTAGATTTATCCGAATGGTTATTTGCCGGACTTTACGGCGGTTCGGGCGTGCAATTGGCGAAGTGCAAAACCGTAGATTTGGAAGTACCGGCGGACTCGGAAATTGTGTTAGAAGGAACGATTACCCCTGGTGAAGTTCTGCCCGACGGGCCCTTCGGCGATCACATGGGTTATTACGGCGGCGTGGAAGATTCGCCGCTGATTCGGTTCAACTGCATGACGCACCGCAAAGACCCAATTTATCTGACAACATTTAGCGGGCGGCCGCCGAAAGAAGAAGCAATGATGGCGATCGCGCTTAACCGTATTTATACGCCTATTTTGCGGCAGCAAGTATCGGAAATTGTCGATTTCTTCTTACCGATGGAAGCGCTTAGTTATAAAGCGGCAATTATCTCGATTGATAAAGCATATCCCGGTCAAGCGCGCAGGGCTGCTTTAGCATTTTGGAGTGCATTACCGCAGTTTACTTACACTAAGTTTGTGATTGTTGTCGATAAAAGTATCAACATTCGCGACCCGCGTCAAGTAGTTTGGGCAATTAGTTCTAAAGTCGATCCGGTTCGGGATGTATTTATTCTGCCGAATACGCCTTTTGATACGTTAGATTTTGCCAGTGAAAAGATTGGTTTGGGAGGCAGAATGGGGATAGATGCTACTACGAAGATGCCACCGGAAACGGATCACGAATGGGGGGAAGTTTTGGAATCCGATCCTGATGTGGCGGCGATGGTAGAAAGGCGTTGGGCTGAGTACGGTTTGGCCGATTTGAATTTGGGTGAAGTCGATCCGAATTTGTTTGGATATGAGATGAAGTAGGGAGGAGAAAAGGGCGCTCGAAGGTAATTTTAGATTTACAATTTTAGATTTGAAAATCGCAAGTCTTAAATTGGAAATCTAAAATTGTCAGTGACTATACTTAATTAAACTATAACTCCTCGATTTTTGTTTTTAGTTCTATAAGGTCGTCATGCTGATTAATGTCTAGGTAAGGAATTGCCCACTCAAAAAATGAACTTAGAGAAATAAATGTAGAATCTTGTCTCTGCATTTCCTTTTGAATATCCTTGCCATTAAACCAAATTAAGTATTGCTTCTGTGTCCAAAATTCTTCTCGTGCAAATAGTTGTTCATAGACAATAAGGTTATCTTCAAATTTTTCGGGTCTAACTAATTCAACAGCCTGTCTAAATTGATTGACTAATTCTAACGCTTTAATTTTGCAGTCTTGCAAAATTAATGATTTAGGTAGTTTACCTTTATTCGTCCATGTAGTTTTGAGTTGTTCCCGTGCTACACTCAGGTTCACCAAGTCACCCAAAGCGCATCTTACAGCTTGGTAAGCTTGCAAGTTTCTGGCGCTAGTTTCAATCAGTTTTGAAATCCGAGCGACTCCTGGTGAATTTTTATGCCCCCAGGTAGAAGTTGGATTGTCCTGCTTTTCATTGTACTTTTCTTCCCAATAATTGTGAATTAAATTAGCATCTAATAGATAATTTTCAACACAAGTTCGATAACTTAAAAAGATAGATTTATTGCCAGATTTATTTGCTCTTTGGAGTAGCTGGCAGTTATCAGTTGGCTTAACATCGAAATCCCGATCTAGAAAAACAATGTATTTCGGGTCTAGTGCTTTACTCGCTGAAAAGTATCCTTCGGCAAATTTTGAAAATGTAAACTTACTCCCAACAGTAACAATTGTGCAGGTATTAGCTGTTATCCTATCAACTAATGTATTAAGTAATTTATAGTCTAAACTGGTGGGCGCTCCTTCACAAAAAAGTATTTTTCCACTACTAACAACACTCATAGTTACTCCTCTAAACGAACAATGTATGCTTCAGGTACTAGCTGCTCTATGTAATCAGAGTGAGTTGTAATAATGAATTGATTATTTTTCCCTAACTTGGGCAAAGCTCTCAATAATGCTTGTTGCAGTGGTGGATGTAAGTGCAACTCAATTTCATCAATCAAGATCACAGAATTATGAATATTCCAATTAGCAAAGTCCATCATCATCGGAAATATAGCACGTTCGCCCCCAGACATCTCAGAAATCTCATATTTGTTTCTGCCATCATATAGATAAAACCAGGGTTCGCTCAGAATGTCATCAATCCCTTCTCGTGGAACAGGTCCATCAAAGCTACGTTCGGGGAAAACAACTTTATAAGCTTGCTCAATTTCAGCATATATGTCCTTTTGTCCGGGTCGGAATTGCTTAATTCTTCCCCTTTCAACATCCTGATGAAATTGTCGCCACTTTGAAAAGCGATCTCGTAGATTATCTTCTGTAATTTCAATTTTTTCATCCTGGTTTTCAGTAGTGAGGCTGGTAGAAGTTCTCTGCTCTGTGTACCAAAGAATTGTCCCAACTCGCTCAAACACCTGAAAGCCTTCAGCTCTAAGGAGTTGCTTAGCATATTCCCGTCCTTTGAATTGAAACAATTCACTTGAAGTGTTTGCCTGAACGCGCTCACCTTGCCATTTAAGGGACACAATATGTTTATCAGCAGGAGGAACTGGTAAATTGCGACCGATATTTTGCAATTTTTGGTGGAACTCCCGAACCGCGTGGATCTCTGGAGACGAAAATTGCATTTTTAGAGTAACGTCTGGTTCAAACTTTCCCCAGTTACTCCCTAGCAATTCATAATTAAATCCCGCCCATTCCAATTCAGAAAGCCTCTGCAATCGACCTGTTGCCTCTCCCAATGTTGCTGCTATTGCCTGTAAAATACTTGTTTTGCCAGTCCCATTCATCCCTATTAAAACTATAAGGTCTCGTGCCAGTCCAGTTTCTGGATCGGTGAAATCTAATTCTCGCTCTCGGAATTTCTTAAAATACTTTAACTTGATAGATTGAACTTTCATAATTTGAATTTAATAAAGGTAAAGTCTGCTTGTCAAAAACGTACTCTCAGCCTAATTCGTCCAATTGCATTCTTAGGAAATCAGCCTATTCTTCCAAAATTTCCACTAAATCTTCGATCGCAATCTCAAAAACGCGAGCCATTTTGTTTAAAGCTGTGTAATCTACCGTTGCCAGCTTGGGAGAATGAGCGTAGCTTCTAACTGTACTCTAAGGAATGCCCGATCGCTCCGAAAGTTCTTTCAACGTCCAACCCTTCTCCTGGGCTAGTTCTCTAACTCGCAACCGAATTAACCCCATTTTTGTGGTGACAAATCAGTTTAATATTCCAAAATTTCAACTAAATCCTCGATCGCAATATCGAACGCACGGGCCATCTTGTCCAAAGCTGTGTAGTCAACAGTTGCCATACCTGGAGAACTGGCATAGGTGGCGATCGTAGTGTATGGAATACCCGTTCTGTTGGAGACTTCCCTGAGAGTCCAACCCTTCTCTTGAGCAAGTTCTCGAACTCGCAGTCTAATTCGTCCCATTCCGCCCTTGACAATTACGACTACTCGTAATTTAATGAATATACAGTTAATAGCGATCGCCCTCGGACCTGAGAAATCTAGAGCGATCGCCTTTCATTTACCACCCACAAAAGTGGGAAGGATTTTCTTATGATACCAAAACAATCGACATATCGCGATCGACTTCAACCTTGGCATCTAATTCGCCACCTCCCCAACTGTCAGCGGTTAACAGTCGCCCGTTTCGCCCGCCGCCCCGATGCCGAATCTTACCTCAATGCGCTGCGCCGCTTAATGCCCGCAGTCCCGCATACAATTGTGTTCGTAAATGCGGTGTCTGCGTTGGGTGAAAACACCGTTCCAATTCAAACACAATTGTCGATCGAAGTTTAATTGTTGAAAAGTACGCGCGTGCGGAGCTATCCCGTAGGGAATCGCGCTTCCAAAAATAGGAATTATTCTATTTTACCGGAAGTGCGATCGGCCCTAATTTTCCCACAAAAACTTTGCTAAACTGTAAATAGACTTGAGTCAAGGAGTCAAATCAATGCCATCTCCCTTTCCCGGTGTAGATCCTTATTTAGAGCATCCTAACCTATGGCTTGAATTGCATCACTTGTTGATTAGTGAAATTGCGAGGTTTTTATCTCCCCAATTGCGTCCTAAATATCGAGTTGCAGTGGAAGTGCGAATGTATGAAACCAGCGGCGAAAATTCAGTGCTTGTCGGTATTCCCGATGTGACTGTACAGCGTTCTCAGACATCAAATAACCCCGGAGTAAATGTGGCTGTTTTGTCACCTCCAGCACAGCCAGTGACGGTGACAGTTCCTATGCCTGAAATTATCAAAGAAGGTTATTTAGAGATAAGAGGAGTAGAAGCCAAAGAAGTAGTCACAACGATCGAAATACTTTCACCTACTAATAAATGACCTGGAAAAGGAAGGCAAATGTATGAAAAAAAACGCGAAAAAATACTGAGCAGTCGCACTCATTTGATTGAGATTGATTTGCTGCGACACGGTGAACCAATGCCAGTGTTTGGGAATAATCTTGACAGTCAATATCGGATTTTGGTTTGTAGGGGAAATCGCCTTCCTTCAGGCGATATGTATGCTTTTAATCTTCAAAATTCAATTCCTGTTTTCCCAGTGCCTTTGCGTCCCGAAGACTCTGAACCTATTGTTGATTTGCAAATGCTTTTTAATCAAGTATACGATATTGCCGGTTATGACATGGAAATAGATTACTGTCGGGAGCCAATACCAGCACTCTCGGAAACAGATGCAGCTTGGGCAGATGCTTGGTTGCGCGATCGGGGATTGCGAGATTGATTTGGCGTGCAGCCATTCTCTTAGTCTGCGGAGGCAGACTTCGTTTTTGTAGAAGCGATTTCAATCGCCGAATGACTTAATTCAACTTAACAGCTAAACATCTTGGCTTTGCATCAACCGCTGCTTCAAACGCGCCGGATCTCCCCGATCGACAACTTGGCCCTTTTCCAACAAAAAAGCCCCATCACAATAATTCAACTCATCCAAACGGTGAGTCACCCACAAAGCCGTAATCCCGCGATTTTTCACCAACCGCTGCACCGCCGCCACCAAATCCAACTGAGAATCAGGATCTAACAAAGCCGTCGGTTCGTCCAACAGCAGAATTTCGCAGTGACGGGCGATCGCCCCAGCAAGGGCAATTCGCTGCTTTTGACCCCCACTCAAAGCATAAATCGGCCGCCGCTGCAAATCCAGCAAATTCACAGCCTCCAAAGCCTCCGCCACCCTCGCCCGCACCTGAATGTTAGAAAGCTTTTCCTCCACCAGACCAAAAGCCACATCCGCACCCACCGTCGGCATCACCAATTGGTGGTCGGGATTTTGAAACACAAAACCCACCCGCCCACTCAGGTCAATTTCCCCCGACTGGGGGTGCAGCAGCCCAGCCATCAGCCTCAGCAGCGTAGATTTGCCGCTGCCGTTAGTGCCCAAAAGCATCCAAAATTCGCCCTTGGGTACATCCAGAGAGCAACCTTGCAACACTCGATCGCCCGACGGCCAGCAAAAACCCAAATCCCGCACAGCAACGGCTGACTGGCTCATATCGGCACCAACACCCCCAGCCCTCATTCTGCTGTCATCGAGACAAAACCAGGGGATCTGCCTGTAGATGACGCCCCCGATTTCTGAGAAACCACCACCCCAGAAATCTCGCTGCTGAGTACAGCCACCTTTTTCTCAGGATTTTTCTCGCAGGTGAGTTCCAAAATTTGCGGTTGGGAGTTGCGAACCGCCGCCAGTACCTGCTGGTAAACAGTCTCAGCGTCCTCCTCCAACTTCCGCTGCACCGACAGCGAGACGGGCGTATTTTTCACAATGATGTCAATGCTGAACATATAGTCTTAAAAACCTAAGTTTGGAGCTCTATCCTCAGTATATATATAGGACTTACCCACGGAAACCCAGTTTCTTAGAAAAATAAGAGCTTGAGGGCAATATATCTACCAAGCCACCGGGCTTCTGACGCAAAGCCCAGAGACTCCTCTACAGTAGAAGTGCCCAAATGCAGGGCAAAGAATTCGGGGGCTTCGAGGGCTGCGGGGGCTTCGGAGACTTCGGACAAGTCAAGATCCGGAAGTTTTTTAATAAAAACTTGCTCTTGTAAAGAATTACCTCTATAATCGTCAATACGGTAAAGAAAAGTAAACTCTCTTCATAATCCCACTCGTTTTCTGCTAAGCAGAGGCAACGGTTGGAGATTGATGATCTAGAGACCGATCCGCTGTAATTATATCTATTTGGAGATTTGCGTAAATGACAATCGCAGTCGGACGCGCCCAGAACGAAAGAGGCATCTTTGATGTACTCGACGACTGGCTCAAACGCGATC
>NZ_JAUBSX010000146.1:0-7024 GCF_036704885.1 Microcoleus sp. F4-D5
CTACAATAAACTACGCCAAAATTAGTCGCATATAACTGTAGCATATTTTGGGTTAAAGTTAAGATGCGTTTACCCTGGTTCTTTTCTCGATTATTTGTAGGGTGCGTCGCCTTCTACAATCTGCAAATTCGATCGAAAATTTCACATATCCGCACCATCCAAAATACGCCACGATCGAACCAATTAGGCTTTACGGCGCAGAGCTGACATAGTTCTCAATTTTTTACGGAGATTAAAGATAGCGAGGCACCCTGCAAACTCCGAAATTACCCTACAATTAGCTTGCTTTTCCCTTCGGAAGAAACATTTTTTCAACAACATTTTTCCGCAGAAAAACCGTCACCGATTTTTCTATTACCGAGTAAAATATGCAGCCTACAAATACAGTTATCAACCCTAGCAGAGCCGGGGCGAAACAAGTATCGAAATATTTTCCTAAATTGGCATTTTGCAGGATTTTTGTAGTTGCCGATCTTAGCGGTTAGTGAATTAAAAATATCGAGTAAGAGACCTCTCCTAAGCATGTCAAAATCTGAGGAACTTTGGGAGAACCTTTAAGGTCGATAGATGCCGAACCTATGATTAACATAGCCGCCAGCACGGCAAAAGTGCTAATTCGCTCGATTTCTATTTTAGTGGCATCCAAAATCACTAATAAAACCACATATGCTAAACTTTCGATTTCAATAAAACCCATCTATATATTGCGAATTTTACTGCCAAGATTGATGACAATATACCCAGCCAAGTAGCCTAAAACAAATTCTAGATTCATATTGCCAAATCCGAGATTTAGCAAAAAAGCATAGCCACTATCAAATTCTAATATTTTCAAGTAATGGAGAATCGTGACAAATAGCCAAGTCGAAAGTATCGGTATAAAATGTTTTGGTTTCAACCAGATAGCTATCCCGAACAGGTAGTAAAAATATAGTTCGCAAATTAAAGTCCAACCTACATTCAGAATGGTAAATCATTGTTAGGCAGCAAAAGCAGCGACGTAATTATTTTCCCAAAACCTAAATCTTGATTGTTAGCAAACCCTGGAGTTACTAGAAAAAAACTAAAACAATGAGAGTAACGATCCAATAAATTGGGTGATTTTTTAGGGTGCGTTTGATTAAAAATGATTTCAAATGGTCGGGTTTCCCGATCGCCGATCGGTGAAGGTAGACTATCATAAAACCGATCTATACAAAAAAGTAAATTACACCGCTCCACCAGCTTCAAACAGATTAAATAAAGATACTTTATTTAATCTTTATCTGCTCGTGTGGTTTAGGTGAAACAGCAACACCAATAGAGCTCCAATACCCCGACCAACTTGCAATATTTTAAGCTTTTTGTGAGGAGTTGAACTCTGTGTCATGAGAAAATACCTTGTTCGAGGATGGCAGTTGCCCTTGCTCCTCAACTACAGTCAACCCCCTAAACATAGTCAACACATTAGACATTATAATATAACTTTATACTTTTTTCATAAAGTTGTGCAAGAAGACTTCCGACTGATCGTGGACTTAGTTCTAGTTCTCGCTGCTGCCGCAGCAGGAGGACTCTTTGCATCGCTGTTGCGACAGCCGGTAATCCTCGGATACCTCCTGGGAGGGATGGTAGTCGGGCCGGCAGGGTTGGGACTGATTAAAGAATTAATTCAGGTAGACACCCTGGCTGAATTCGGCGTTGCTTTTCTGTTATTTGCCTTGGGAGTGGAATTTTCTTTCGCCGAACTCCAGAAAGTTAAAGCCATTAGTCTGGGCGGGGGGGGCTTGCAAATTGTGCTGACGATCGCCTTTACTACTGCAATTTCCTTGGCTGTAGGCTGGGTAGAATCGCCCGCTCAAGGCGTGTTTTTAGGAGCGATTCTGTCGCTTTCCTCGACAGCAGTCGTACTGAAATGCTTGATGGAGCGCAATGAAGGCGGTACTTCCCACGGTCAAGTCATGCTGGGAATATTAGTAGTTCAAGATTTGGCCTTGGGGCTAATGCTAGCAGTTTTGCCGGCCCTCAACCAGCCAGCAGAAGCGATCGGCATGACGGTAGCGTGGGCCCTGCTGCGGATCGGGTTATTTGCTGTCGGTGCTGTAGTGGCGGGCATTTGGCTCGTACCGCAGTTGCTGCGCTACCTCGCGAAAACAGAAAGTAGGGAACTGTTTTTGCTGGGAGTTGTGGTTTTGGCTTTAGGGATTGCGCTGCTGACTGAATATTTGGGTTTTTCGATCGAGATGGGCGCATTTGTGGCGGGTTTAATGATTTCGGAGGTGGAATATGCCGACCAAACTCTAACTTATGTCGAGCCTTTGCGAGATATTTTTGCATCCTTATTTTTTGTTACCATCGGAATGTTAATCGACCCAGTGTTTCTCTGGAACCATCTAGAATTAATTCTGGGACTGGTATTTCTAGTATTTGTCGGCAAATTCTTGATAATAGCGCCGATCGTCCGACTATTTGGGTATCCGCTCAAAACAGCATTAATCGCAGGTTTGGGGTTGGCTCAAATAGGAGAATTCTCCTTTGTACTCGCTAGTTCCGGCCAAGCTATGGGACTCGTTTCGCGAAACGTTTACCTGTTAATTTTAGGAACGACAGCAGTCACCCTCGTGCTGACTCCGTTTGTATTGAGAAGCGTGCCGCAGTTATTTAAGTGGGCGGAAAATTTCGGGCCTTTGCAGCGCTATTTTGACGAAACATCTCAACCTGTGGCAATAGCTGAAACTTTGCCGGAACAAAATCATGTTGTGGTTTGCGGCTACGGGCGAGTCGGCAGAATTTTAGTCAAAATGCTGCAAAGCCGCAACTGTTCAATTGTGGTGATCGACGAGTCAGAAAGTAGAATTCAAGACTGTAGAGTCCAAGGAATTCCTTACATTTACGGGAATGCTGCGAGTTTGCACGTATTGGAAGCCGCCGGAGTGGAACGCGCAAAAGCAATGGCGATCGCCCTTCCCGATCCCATGAGCACTCGCTTGTGTCTGAAGCGGGCTTTAGAATTAGTCCCGGATTTGGATATTGTCGTGCAGGCAAACCAAGATAAAGACATCGAACTGCTTTACCAACTGGGGGCCTGGGAAGTCGTGCAGCCGGAGTTTGAGGCCAGCTTAGAACTGTCTGCCCACTTGCTGGCTGGCATGGGGATCTCGGCAATGGCGATCGGGCGGGAAGTGCAGCAAATTCGCAGCAGCCGTTATTTGGAATTGCGGCCGCCGCGCGAACCTTTGGCGATTTCGCGGGATTTGAAAGTGGCAGTTCGAGACATGAATAGCGAGTGGTACAGCTTGCCGTCAGGTTCGCCCTTCGCCAGCATGACTCTCGAAGAAACTAACTTGCGGCAGTTGACAGGGGTCAGCGTGATGGCGATCGTCCGCGCAAATGGTGAGGAAATTGATTATCCCAACGGCAAGACAGCTTTGCAGTCTGGCGATCGAGTTTTGGTAGTCGGAGAACCGGAAGAAATCATCAGCTTTGAGTTGCTGGCGAAGGGCGAAGTTGCAGTGCCGCAGGGCGGTAGTTCTTGCCAGTGGCTGAGGTTGCCAGCCAACAGCCTTTGGGCGGGCAAAAAACTGTCAGAGGTAGATTTGCTGACCCAGTACGGGGTGCAGGTGCGGGCGATCCGCCGGGAAGGGAAGTTTACTCGCTGGCCGGACGGAACTACCAATTTGCAAGAAGGCGATCGTTTGCTGCTGTGCGGGGGCTTCTACGAGCTCGGCTTGATGCAGCGGACGGCCTCGCCGCCGGTTCGGCAACCTGCCTTAAAGCTGCCTTTTCTCACCACCCAAGTCAGCGAAAAGCTGTTTAGCGATTAGGGAAGTTCGGCAACGGATTCGCTTTCTGAGGATGTAACGGAGGTCAGGAAGACCGAAGTTGAAACAGGTTCGAGGGTAGAAGGAAGAGGTAAGAGGTTCAAGGTTCGAGGGAAGATTTTTCCCATCTCCCACTATCCCCCTCTCCCACTCTTCCACGTCTCCCCCTCTCCTCAGCCGTTGGGTTTGAGATAAGCAATTGCTGGCCGCGAGATCAGAATTTGTGTTTCTGAGGGATCGAGGAGGCAAATGCAGCTATGATCCTGCCAAAAAATTCGGCCCGCTAGCAAGTCGCCGGTCACGAGTTTAATCTCTACCTGTTCTTTGTCTTTGATGTAGCTTTGTATTAAGCGAACGCTGGGCAATCCGGTCTCAAATTCTGACATAGTGGAAAATGGGTAATTAGGTCATTAGTCATTAGTCATTAGTCATTAGTCTTGGGTGGCAAACTGAGAATTGAGGAGTGAGGACTAAGGAGATGCGGGCGGAACGCAACTGGCAAATGACTAATGACTTTATGAAGTCTATCAACTAATCAGTTTTAACATTCAGAGGTTTTTATGCCGATCGAGTTTGCGAAGTATCAGGGACTGGGAAACGATTTTATTCTGATTGACAACCGCCACTCGTCAGAACCGGCGATTACACCAGAACAAGCTGTGGAGTTGTGCGATCGACATTTCGGGATTGGCGCAGACGGTGCGATATTTGCTCTTCCAGGGCAAAACGGCACTGACTATACGATGCGGATTTTTAACTCGGACGGTTCGGAACCGGAAATGTGCGGCAACGGAATTCGCTGTTTGGCTAAGTTTATCGCCGATTTGGAAGGGTCAGAGGCGAAAACTCAGTACCGCATCCACACTCTGGCTGGTGTGATTAGCCCGGAATTGCGATCGGACGGTCAGGTGAAGGTGGATATGGGAGTTCCCCGGCTGCTGGCTGCGGAAATTCCGACAACTTTGGCCGCACCGGATGCCAAAGTTATAGATGTGCCGATCGAAGTTGCCGATAAATCTTGGTCTGTTACCTGCGTCAGCATGGGCAATCCTCACTGCATTACTTTTGTAGAGGATGTTGCGGCTGTTGCTTTAGAAACTGTCGGGCCTCAATTCGAGCACAACAAAGCATTCCCGCAGCGTACCAATACGGAATTTATTCAAGTGGTACGTTCGGACTATGTAAAAATGCGGGTGTGGGAAAGAGGCGCAGGTGTTACTCTAGCTTGTGGGACTGGTGCTTGTGCTGCTGTGGTAGCTGGGGTGTTGGTAGGGAAGTGCGATCGGGCAACTGCGGTTGAACTCCCCGGCGGCGTTTTGGAAATCGAATGGGCAGAAGTTTCTGGGCGGATTTACATGACCGGACCGGCACAGCGAGTATTTACTGGTTGTATTAGTGATTAGTCATCAGTCATCAGTTATTAGTCATCAGTCACTGGTCAGAACGGATTTTTTGTTGAATTAACAAACAATAAAAATTATTGAATTCAAAATTTTTATTGAAGTCTGACCAATGCCTTCCGCCTTCAGAATTCATGGACTGCGGACTGAAGGCTGAAGACTAATAACTAAGCCTGAAATCAAAAATCTAAAATCTAAAATCTAAAATTGAGTAGGTGGGCTTGCATGGCTGGAGGTATTTATCTGATTCAGGACGACGACAGGCTGGTAGAAATGATGGAACAGCCCTACGACTCGGAAGACCAGTTACAAGACTTGCTAGTAACTTATCCCAATTTGATCGCGGGAGACCAAATCGATCGGGCGACGCCGCGCAGGTGGCTGTTAATTTCGCGGGAAGCTGCACCCAGCGATGAAGAAACAGCGGTGCAGTGGTCGCTGGATCATTTGTTTCTCGACCAAAATGCCGTTCCTACTTTGGTGGATGTCCGGCGAACTCCTAATGCCGAACTGCGGCAAAAAGTTTTGGGTCAGTCGATCGACTATGCTGCTAATGCGTTGTTTTACTGGCCCATCGATTCAATTATTGCTCTGTTTGAAGCTAATTGTCGCGATCGGGGTCGCGATCCCGAACAGATTTTTGAAGAGTTTCTCGGCGCAAATGCTAATGAAGAAAGATTTTGGCAGAAGGTTAAAACTAATTTGCAAGCGGGTAAAGTTCGCTTAGTGTTTGTAGCTGACGAGATTTCCGCAGAAATGCGCCGAGTTGTGGAATTTCTCAACGAACAAATGGACCCGGTTGAAGTTTTGGCCCTGGAAATTAAGCAGTACGTCAGTGAAGACGGTCTGAGAACTTTGGTTCCCAGAGTGATCGGTCAGACAGCAGAAGCACAGCAGAAAAAATCCAGCGCAACGCGCGAAAGAAGGCGCTGGGATGAATCTTCATTTTTTGCGGAAATCAAAGCTAGACGGGGCGCGGACGAGGCGCAAATGGCAAGATCGATTTACGTTTGGGCGAAAAGTCAAGAACCCGAAGTTCAAATCCACTGGGGAACGGGGGATGCCTACGGCGGTTTCGCCGCTCAATTGCTTCACAGAGGAAGAAAACCTTATCAGTTATTCACTGTAGATATTGCTGGCAGAATGGAGATTTCTGCTGATAATTACGGTTCCCAGCCGCCGTTTAATGCGGAACAGAATTGGCTGGAATTGAGAAGTAAACTGAGTTCGATCGGTCTGTCGCTACCTACAGAACCTGGGGAGAGAAGGTCGCCGAGTCTGGCTTTGTTTACTTTGCAAGACGAATCTGCCCTCAAGCAAGTTAGGGAAACTTTTGATTGGGTTATCGAGCAAATTAAAACTTTATAGTTAGACTCAGAGATGATAGAAACTGATGACACGGCAGTGCCGTTTCCCTACCCCCATTAATTGTAGGGAAACGGCACTGCCCATGAGTGTCAACTTAACGTAAAACCGATAGTCCGGCAAGGGTTGAAACCCCTGCCTCAAAGCTAAAGTCTTCTCAAAGAGGACTAATGAGTTTTTCAGTCCTCTTTGAGAGGACTTTCGCTATTAGACAGGGAATTCATTCCCTGGCGGAGTGCTGGGTGGGCGGGATTACTGGCGCACAAAAAGCTTAAGTTGACACTTATGGGCCCTGCCGTGTCCTGATTGTGGGTAATATTAATTCCAATGCTACCGGATTTGATATGACGTACCCTACTCTATGTGCTGGATAGTATGTATAGGGAGCATCCCGGTTTTGCAAAAACCTCAAATGGCCAAGAGGTCGTTGAGGTAAGCACAACGAAGTTTTAGCATTTG
>NZ_JAUBSX010000147.1:0-6795 GCF_036704885.1 Microcoleus sp. F4-D5
TTTCAAAGTCGTTAGAAAACCATATTGGTGCTATTTGGTATTTCATCCATCATTACAATACATCATTACTTATTTAGGGTTTGCTGAATAATCGATCGCCAACCAAGAGCAGGAGCGATGGATATCCTCTAGCTCGATTTAATATAAGTTTTTCTGTTTTAATTTGCTTCAGATATAATTGAACTTTATTCTCAATCTCAAAACAGGTGTTGTTTGGTCTGCTCGGCATAAAAACACACAAAAAAACCCGGTGCAACCAGGTAGAAAGGTTAATTACTAAAAAAGTAATTGCAATGGCTGTAGAGGAAGTATTACTAAGTTTTGCCATCACTCGGTTCAAGCTAAATCTTCGTTTACCCTGTCCAAATTTTCCTTCAATTGCCTGACGAATTTTTTCGTCTTCTGCGGCTTGCTTCTTTTTTTCTTTACTCACATTTGCTGGAGGTCTTCCTAGGGGAGGTCCACTCAGCCTAATTCCTCTTTCTTTGCACCATGCTCGGTTTTCACGCTTTACGATAAATGCGATCTGCGTGAACTGATGCAGGATAGTATCCTGTGAATCTATAATAGGCTTCAAATGAGTGCTTTTAAGTCCCCTGATTCATTAAAGTTATCCCAGCTTATTCGGTCTAAAAATACATACCCCTCAAAGCAACTGGCTGACAGTTTTGCTCCAAATTATACATTTGTTCCGGCTTTTCTTCTGACTATAGGACGGATGTAAGGTTGGCTTAAGCTTACTATTCTGTCCGATATGCTCTGTTTATTGTTTTCAAATAACCTTCTTCTGTTGCCGATAGACTTCTGTGACTACTAGTAAGGTTTTATATTGCTTTTTGAGCAAACTTATTAGGGAGGCACCTGAGTCTATTAGCTGTTCAATATGACCTAAATTTCTTTTGATATATTGCAATTGTTTTTTAATTGCCTGTCTTCTTTTGTTGCGAGAAGGTCGTTTTTGTTTGGCTATGAATAAGTAATATTTTCTGGCTTTTTTGCGGTAGGTTCTGGGTTTTTTGGGAATTGGATTTTTGAGGGATTTATAGAGGATGTCTATGATTTTTTCGCTATGAACTCGGGCTTGATTTAATAGTCCTATGTCGGTCGGATAGCTGATGTCGGCGGGGGCGCAGGTGGCATCTACAATCAGTTTTCCTCGATTTGATGACTCATTTTTTTCGTCCGAATCCTTTTTTTTTTCGGGTGGGCTTGGGGTGGTTTCTAGAATTTTTTCTATTGTGCGTTCGTTCACTTTATTGATTAGGTTCGCACCGATCCGTTGGCGGAAGTGAACTAATAGTGATGGGTCAAATGGCAGTTCATTACTGTATGTTAATTGACAGATAAAGTATTGTAGGTATGGGTTTTCGCGGATTTGTTCTACGGTTTCCCTATCGCTGATGCCCAGTTTTTCTTTGATGATTAATGCCCCCAATGCCATCCGAAAAGATTTGGCTGGCGCGCCCTTTTCTGTAGGGAAATTTTTAGCATATTCTGCTTCAAATTCATTCCAAGGGATGAGTGATGCCATTTTTACCCAACGGTTGTCTGCTGACAACTTTCCCCCGAAGGGCAGTTCAAACTCGGATGGGGAACTAAGAGCAAGCTCAACTTTTCGGTACACGTTCGTAGATGGTGATGCACGGGTTTTGACCTATTTTACCAGTCAATCTTGCACTTTACTATCGAGCGCACGCTCTCTTAACCTTTCGCCACGTAACGTGCGATCGATTATTCAGCAAGCCCTATTTAGCACTACCCTACCATCAACCAGATTTGCTTGTCCGTCGGTGACAACTTCATCACCCGCATCCAGACCTTTTTGGATAACAGTTAAGCCGTTGATTGTATTGCTGACAACTACAGGCACATTCTCGACTGTATCGTCTTCTTGGGCGACAAATACGAATTGTCCGTTCGGCCCTGTTTGTACAGCTTGTGAGGGAACAACAATCGCATTTGGTTGTTGACTTAATGTTAGAGTTTTGCTAACAAATTGACCTGGAAAAAGTTTGCCATCTGCGTTATTAAAGTCGCCAATCAGTTGAATTGAACCAGTGGCATTGTCAACCGTATTGTTCACAAATGACAAGGTTCCCGATATCGGACGATTGTTTCCGGCAAAGGTGACATCAACTTTAAGTTTGCCGTTTTCTGCGTATTTTTGGATGTCTGGGAGGTTGGATTCAGGCACCGAAAAGGCAACTTGAATTGGATTAATTGTGGAGATTGTCACCAAGGGTTTGTCGGTGCTTGCTTGCACCACATTGCCGATCGTCACCAGAATATTTCCGGCACGCCCGTCGATCGGCGCATAGACCTTGGTATAGGATGATTGCACCTGAGCATTTTTCAAGGCACCGCCGTCTGCACTCAACCCAGCTTGAGAACCCTCGATCGCGGCCCGATCGCCTTCCACGACAGCCCGAGCATTCTCAATGCCCACTAAATCGCTTTTGACCGCCGTCTCAGCATTCTCAATCCCTACTAAATCGCTTTTGACCGCCGTCTCAGCATTGGCGATCGCCACGAGATCGCCTTTGACGACAGATTCAGCATTGGCGATGCCGATGCGATCGCTCTTCACCGCCGTCTCAGCATTGGCGATCGCTTGCTGGTCAAGATCGACCGTTGCCGCAGCGGCTCGGCTGCTGGTAGCGTATTGTTGGGCTTGATCTTGACTGACTACTCCTTGTTTGTAGAGCTCTGCGTACCGCTGACTCTGGGCTTCGGCATATTGTGCTTGAGCTCGATCCTTGGTCAAGGTGGCGATCGCTTGTTTAACAGCACCTCGATCTTTTTCGAGCGTCATTTTGGCTTGTTCGACAAGTCCTCGGTCTTTTTGAAGAGTCGTTTTGGCTTGTTCGACAAGTCCTCGGTCTTTGTCCAGAGTAGCTTTAGCTTGCTCGACAAGTCCTCGGTCTTTGTCCAGGGTTGCTCTGGCTTGTTCGACAACTCCTCGGTCTTTAGAAAGGTTGGCTGTGGCTTGTTGCACCTGTGCTTGGCTTTTTGCTACGATTCCTTGAGCTTGCTGGATCGAGGCAGTTTGAGAGCGATCGTCGATCGAAAACAGCAGTTGTCCTTTCTTAACTTCTTGTCCTTTCTTGAAATAAACTCCTGTAATCCGCCCGCTAGCTTGTGGTGTCACCGAGACAATAGAACTCGATTGCACGTTGCCGATCGCTTGCAACTGTATCGGCACCGTTTTTTTCGTTACTGTTGCCACTGTCACCGGAGTCACTTGCAGTCTGCCGCTGCGGCTCGGTTTTTCCGCTTTAGGAACAGTCGATCGCACCCAAACCAAAAATCCCAACCCACCCACCAGCAGCAACCCCAGCACAAACAGCGCAATCCGCCCTTTCGCCAGCACCTTTTCCGTCGTTTGTTTGGCTGCAACACTTTCCGCCGGTTCGCTCTCCGGCAATGTTGGAGCTTCCTGAAAAACTTCGCGGAGAGCTTCTTTTGGAGTTTCGCTAACAATTTCTACGTTGTGCGTCGGTTGCTGGTTCAGCTTCAGATTTTCGTCAGAAACTTTAGGGCGAGTGCCATTCCGACTTTCACTAATCATTTCATCTAGCATCACAAACCTTTTTTGTAACTAACATCTTGCACTCTTCTCAAAAACAAGCTTTCCGGCCTGTTCTACAGGAGATGAATTTTCTTGTCTAACAGGCATCTTGCCTGTTAGTAAAAGGCTTATTAAAAATGGTGGAAAAGGTGAGCAACATCTCAGTTGTAACTAACCTTTTCTATCATTTATCATTCCCAAGAACAGGCAAGATGCCTGTTCCACAACACATCAATTTTCTTGTGGAGTAGCCCGGAGAACCCGCGCAAGTTTTGTATCAGTTTCGCACTGGAAGTTGCCCAATCAGAGCGTTATTGCGAACTTGTTTGAGACTGCTTTTGTCCCCGAGGATAAGCAGTCTTGAGAATGTCTTTAATTTTGGTATTTTGTTCGGCGGTGAGATTTAGCTCGGACAAAGCTTTCCGCATTTTTTCACCTGCCTTGACTTTCGTTTCTAACTGTTGTACCTGCTCGCGCGTCAACACCGCTTCGACTTGTTTGCGAAGTTCCTCGCGTTTCTGTGCGCGTTCTGCATCGGTTGCTTTCGGTTGCGCTGAACTTGGAATTCCAGTCGCCGCGACAGGTTGAGCAGTTTGAGTGGAAGCAGAATCCGCCTTCGCTCGATCGGAACTTACTGGATTGGTCGCCGTGGTGTCAGGTAGGGTAGCTTCCGAGGCATTGGATTGCGTACAAGCAGACAAACCGCCAATCAAAAGTGCACCGACGAGGAGAAATGCTGGTGCGATCGTTGTTCTTTTCATGATTTACTGCCTCTAATTAACCTTCACCACCAAATCTTATAGGCTAAAATCAGCCAGCGCATGACCCAAGACTCCTAACTTGACCAGTCAAAAAGCACTTTGCGGTTGTGACTTTTTTCCTAGTCCCAAATGCCAAAATCAGCCGAAAAGGCTCTAGCGCGATCGTTGGCAGATTCGCTAAGCTGCTACACATAACTTGTTTGTTATGGCAAAAGGGGAGCGCGGGAAGAGCGGGAGAGTGGGAGAGTGGGAGAGTGGGAGAATTGCTCAATGACCGATGACCGATGACCAATTCCCTCAACATTCATCCGTTAAATCCCGATTCACTGCGCGTTGCCGAACTTCCTTCTGAACACAAGGGGGTAACGTGTTTTTTGACTCCAAGATACCTTCTACAATTAGGTCAGCGACCTTGCTTGAATCGCTCCAGCTTTTGATGGGGAAAAGTTCTATGATTCGCTTGACCTATCCGTCCTTTCGTTTGTTGCTTTATTTGGAGTGGCTGCTGCTGGCGACGGCTGCCTTGATGGAAGTGCTGCATCCGTTTCAGTCGCTATGGTCGCCGCTGTTACGGGTTGGCGCGATCGCACTTTTCGGCGCGATCGGGTTGCGTTTGCCAACAGTTCGGTTAGGTAGAAAAGTTTTATTTACAGCCCTAGAATTTGGCTTGATTTTGCTGCCGATTGTCCGGGAAGGGTTATCGAGCCGATCGAGCTTTTTGCTTTTTCTCGTGCTGCTGATGCGGAGTTGTCTGATCTTCCGTAAGCCGGGGCAGGTGACAGTTTTGGGTTTAGCCCTGCTTTCCTATAGCTCGCTACTGTTATTAAAACCTATTTACCTGAAAAAGTCATTGCAACTGTTTGGGAATGGCGATTTAGCAATGTGTTATTATTTGGCTTGACATTAGTGTTCGCTTTATTGTTAATTAATGCGTTGATTGCGAAACGCCAAAGCCGAGAGCAATTAGAAATCGCTCACGATAAATTAGCCGTAACTCACGAACAACTCCGCCATTATGCACTGCGAATTGAAGACCAGGCAACTTTGCAGGAACGCAATCGGATTGCCCGCGAAATCCATGACGGACTCGGACACACCCTCGCGGCTCAAACGATTCAGCTCAATAATGCCCTATTGTTCTGGAAATCGGAGGATGAGAAAGCGCTGGAGTTTCTGAAACAGGCGAAACAACTCGGATCGGAAGCTTTGTTAGAAATTCGCAAATCTGTTTCGGTGTTGCGATCGAATCCTTTGCAAGGATTGTCGCTCGAAAGTGCGATCGACAAACTTCTCCAAGACTTTCAGCGCATGACTGCGATCGAAGTTTCCAACTCGATTCGCTTACCAGTTCTGCTATCTCAGGAAATCAATACAACACTTTACAGAATTGTGCAAGAATCGCTCACAAATATTCACAAACACGCTGATGCAACGGTGGTGACAGTTGGGTTGCAGCAACACGCAGGACAGATTTATTTGTCGATTGCTGACAACGGCAAAGGCTTCGACCCTGCACAAAATACCACTGGATTCGGACTCCAGGGAATGCGGGAACGAGTGGCCTCGGCAGGCGGTCAATTTGCGATTTACAGCAAGTCTGGAAACGGTTGCCGGATTTCGGTTTCTTTGCCCTCTCAAAACATATAGAACTCGGCAGAAAACCCGGCGGTTTAAACCGAGATATTGTAATGAACAGGCAAGATGCCTGTTCCACAAAGAATCAATTTCTTGTGGGGTGGGCATCTTGCCCGCCCTAAAAAACCTTATTAAAAATAGATTGTTTTCCCCACGCTAATTAATATGAGGATGGTTGTATGATTCGGATTTTGCTAGTGGACGATCGGCATATTATTCGCCGGGGAATCAAGAGTATTCTGGAATGCTATTCTGATATGCAGGTAATTGGTGAAGCTGAAAACGGACAGGAGGCGATCGCAAAAATTCCCATCCTACAGCCCGACATTGTGCTGATGGATATTCGGATGCCCGTGATGGATGGCGTAGCAGCAACCGGGGCGATCGCCCAATCTTATCCCGATACAAAAGTGCTGGTTTTAACCACATTTGATGACGATGAATATGTCAGTCAAGCAATGCGGCTGGGCGCAAAAGGCTACCTGCTCAAAGATACCGAACCCGAGGAACTTGCGTTAGCGATTCGCGCTGTTTATAAAGGACATACGCAACTCGGCCCGGGATGATTTGAGAAAGCCCTGATGACTCCTGCTGTAACCAATCCGACGGTTGTTTCTCCGCCAGAATTAGAGCAACTCACGCCCAGAGAATTAGAAGTTTTGCGTTTAATAGCTTCGGGCGCGAACAACCGAGAAATTGCTCAAACCTTATTTTTGTCGGAAAACACGGTAAAGAACTACGTAACGAATATTTTGAGCCCACATTCCGCACCCCAAACTGGCACATAGTCGGATTGAGGGGGTAAAAGTGAATCACCCGAGACAAGGGTGA
>NZ_JAUBSX010000148.1:0-6772 GCF_036704885.1 Microcoleus sp. F4-D5
AGGACGCCCAGACATTTTAATATTCTCCTTTACTTTTCAGGTAACTCTAGCATAACTTTAGAAAAATGGTATTACACTTCGTGTACACTGCGCGATTACACTCTGTGTACGCTGCACGAACGCGCCGATGCGATCCTCACTCTCCATCCTCAGGCTCGTTCCTGATGTCCTCAGGAGATCTCACGTTTATGGGCCGCTACGATACACTGGCTTTTTCGGCGGCAGCGTGTATAGTAATGTCAATCCCACGCATAACACCAATCCGGCGATACCGTTCCACAACGACAGCACAAGCGCTAAGAAGTACAACACGCTAGTTAATATGTACATGCGGGTGAGGTAAGCGATGAATCGATCGTCGAGATTTCTGTTCAGCAATCGATGATTGCGGCTGGCATATAGCCAGACGAGCAGCCATGTCAACACTGATAAGAACAATACCAACGCATACAAGACGACTACGGTTTGCAGCTGCTGTGCGTCAGTAATGCATCTAGCCACAACCGCCGTTGGAAACGGCAGAAACGAAATACACATCAGAAACAAGAGGTTGAACAGATTAAATACTTGATCGCTCCGTTCGTAGAGTTGGAAGACGTAGTGATGATTTACCCAGAAAATTCCAATTACCACGAAGCTGAAAATGTAGGCGAAGTAGGACGGCCACAATACGAATAATGCTGAGGTAAGACTTAGTGTGTTGGTTGTTCCCTCCATAGAGTTCAACTCTGGCACGCGAATTTCCAGTATCAGCAGCGTGATGGCAATGGCAAACACGGCATCGCTAAACGCTTCAATCCGCTGGGTGTCCGACTCCGCTGATGCTCGTGATTTCTGCATAGTTGACTTGATTCTGTGTTCCACCATACCTTTGTGCTTGCTTCGATGATAGTAGAGGCGGCCGTTCTGACGGTCAGGCTTAGGGCGAGATCGTGATCCAGTTTTCCACCGAGGTGATTCCTGGTGCCGACCACGCTGCCCGCTCCGCCTCTTGCTTCTCAGCCCAGGAGCGCACCGCCCCCCTCAGGATGACCTTGCTCCCCTCCACCTCGACCGTAATCCGCTGTGCATCAGTTTCGGCACTCCGCACCAACGCATGCTCAATCTTCTGCTTGAGTTCTGATGGGGTCACACGGGGTTTGACGGTGATTAAGTTGGTGACTCCCTTGACACCCGACAGGCGGCGAACCACTCGCTCAGCGTCCATTTTCTGGTACTGCCACTCGACCTCACCCTTAAGCGTGACCCAGCCCTTGGAAACTGTGACGTCGAGCTTATCGATGGAAACGCCGGCATCCCACTCCAGCGCATGAATGGCGGCTGCGGCAATGTCGGCGTCAGGGCGCTCGGCAGAGGTCGGCAGCCGAACCTCGATGTCGTTGGCCACAGCCAGTACGCCACGGACGCGGTGGGCAGCTTCTTCGGCAGCCCAGCGCTTGTGAAAGGAATCGACCCAGCCTGTGAGCGTAACAACACCGTCTTTGACGGCCACGCCGATTTCGGTAGACTGGACGCGGGAATCCCACTTCAACTCATTCAGCACATCCTTTTGAATTTCCTCGTCAGTTCGGGTTGCGGTTGCAGTTGTCATGGTCGTTTCTCCTTTAAGCTACTCTTATGGTTTAAAACTGCTAAACTTCATTTCACAGGCTCTAACACCTGCTTCTGCCACAGGATGATCCTGCTCTATGCAGCTTTCTTGGTGCTGTTGTGCGGGTCGATGACGAACTTTTTCGGTGCCCCTTGGTCGAATGTCCGGTACGCCTCTGGTGCTTGGTCGAGCGAGATGAACTCGATGTTTGTGACCTCGCTCAGGTAGTCCATCCGGCCCCCGAGGATGGACTGCATCAGGAGTCGGTGATATCAGTTCATGATGGTTCTCCTAGTTTTTTAAGTTGTTTTGTGACTGGAATAAGTGCCTTTTTCGTCGCGATCGCAACTCTGGAAATTTACGATCTGACTTTAGACCTGGAATAAGTGCCTTTTTCGTCGCGATCGAACATCTGTTTGACCCGATCCCAAGCCTTCGTCAAGACATTATCTTTTCCATTGGCTTCTCTGAATGACCGATTGTAGGTATCAACAAAAGTTTTTTGCGCGTCGTCCGACAGACTCGCTCTAATTTCTGGTGAAATCTGCTCATTATCTACCAGTTCACCTTCTGGTTGACGGGGAATCTTCATGTCAGTGATAGCGACTTCTTCCGCACCCGCACTTGCTAACAGTGAGACAACTTCGTCTGCTTGTTCTTGTGGCACTTCCGCGACCAGTAAAAACTCACCTGTTTTCAGGCGTGTTTCGTAAATAGCAGCTTTGTCCTCCGGCATTCCCATTGCCATTAAGGCAGATCCAATGCCTGCTCCCAAGGAACCATATAAAGCACCGCCTGCCGCTCCTAATAATGCTGCTCCCAAAGGGCCTGCTGCTACTACGGTTCCCAAAAAGGGAATGAACAACACGCCCACACCCGTAAGTAAAGCCAAGAGAGAACCAAACAGCGATCCAAAAATCGCTCCGGTGGCGAGTCCATCCAAGATCACATCTTGTTTAGTCACAAATCCGGAGATACGAGTTTCGGTGTGGAAGTCGCGACCAATAATCGAAATGCGATCTTTGGGAACGCTGCGATCGATTAGACGCTCAACCACTTCTTGCATCTTCTTCTCATCTTTGAAGCTAGCAGAGACACTTTTGAGGGCGATTTTTTCAGATGTAGAAGTCATAAAAATTGCTCCAAATTAAAAGACTAGATAAACATCACGAAATGTGACGCAGATTTAAGGACGCGGGGATTAGGAAGAGAGTATTTGATAATTTCACTACGTCTTCCTCTGGGTGACGCACGCAGGCTCGCTAAAGCAGTTCCTTTAACTCTGAGAACCAGAGCAACGAACTGCTCGCTGCGTCTTGTTACGTTTGTTCCACAAAGTCTGCATCGATGACATCTTCACCGCCGCCTTGACGGTTTGTAGAAGCACCATTGTTTGGAGATGCACCTGCTTGTGAGTAGACCGCAGTGCCGATTTGCATCAAGGCTTGTTGAATTTCGTTGGTGAGGGACTTCATGCGATCGATGTTGTTCTGCTCAATTGCCTGACGCAAGTCTCGAATTAAGCCTTCCACGCGGGACTTGTCTGCTGGTGGCACTTTGTCGCCCAAATCCTGAAGTTGTTTCTCGGCTTGATAGGCAACAGAATCTGCCATGTTTTTGGTATCAATTTGTTCGCGCCGCCTACGGTCTTCTTCCGCATTGCGATCGGCTTCTTTCACCATCCGCTCGACTTCAGATTTGTCGAGAGTAGACGCACCTGTGATGCTAATGGACTGTTCTTTACCTGTGGCTTTTTCTCTGGCAGTTGCTGACAGAATCCCGTTCGCATCAATGTCAAAGGTAACTTCGATCTGTGGCATACCTCTGGGAGCTGGAGGAATCCCATCTAGTCGGAAGGTTCCCAGGCTCTTGTTGTCGGATGCCATTTCGCGTTCACCTTGCAGAACATGGATTTCTACGTTTGTTTGTGCGTCAGCCGCCGTTGAGAATACCTCAGACTTCTTCACTGGGACAGTGGTATTGCGCGGAATAATCTTGGTCGTCACACCACCTAGAGTTTCAACACCCAGCGACAACGGCGTGACATCTAAGAGCAGTACGTCTTTTACCTCACCCCCAAGCACACCCGCCTGAATCGCTGCGCCCATTGCTACGACTTCATCCGGGTTGACACCCTGGTGTGGGTCTTTGCCTATCATCTGCCGTACCAGTTGCTGAACAGCCGGCATCCGAGTTGCACCACCCACTAAGATTACTTCGTCAATATTTGCGGGACTGAGTTTAGCATCGCGCAGAGCTTGTTCGACGGGAATGCGGCTGCGATCGAACAAGTCGGCGCACATTTGCTCGAACTGTACCCGCGTTAAGGTCACATCTAGATGTTTCGGGCCTTCCGGGGTTGCAGTAATAAAAGGTAAGTTAATGTTCGTCTGTGTTGCGCCTGACAGTTCAATTTTGGCTTTTTCTGCTGCTTCGGTGAGGCGTTGCAGGGCTTGTTTGTCTTTACGGAGGTCGATGCCTTCGTTACGCTGGAATTCGGTTGCTAACCAGTCTACGATTCTCTTATCAAAGTCATCACCGCCCAAGTGGGTGTCGCCACTGGTAGCTTTCACTTCAAACACACCATCACCCACTTCTAGGATAGACACGTCAAACGTTCCACCACCTAAGTCAAAGACTAGGATGGTTTCATTGGTTTTCTTGTCAAGTCCGTAGGCGAGGGCAGCCGCCGTTGGCTCGTTGATAATTCGCAGAACTTCAATCCCGGCAATTCTACCGGCATCTTTGGTAGCCTGCCGTTGAGAGTCATTGAAATAGGCAGGGATGGTAATTACCGCTTGCCTCACCGGTTCCCCCAGATATGTGCTGGCATCATCTATCAGCTTGCGGACTACCTCAGCCGAAATTTCTTCCGGTGAAAATTCCTTGTTCAGAGCGGGACAGTGTAGCTTGACGTTGCCATTACTGTCACGTACCACTTTGTAAGTAACTTGTTTTGCCTCTTGGGTGACTTCATCATACCTGCGCCCGATGAACCGCTTCACAGAATAAAAAGTGTTTTCTGGGTTCATTACACCCTGGCGCTTGGCAATTTGCCCGACAAGTTTTTCGCCCTTCTTGGTGTAAGCAACCACAGACGGAGTTGTGCGACTGCCTTCTGTGTTCGGAATAACGATGGGTTGTCCACCTTCCATTACGGCTATACAGGAATTTGTAGTTCCTAAATCAATACCAACGACTTTTGCCATCGTTAACAACCTCCTTCAAAGATTGAGATAAAAAATTGAAAAGATTGAGATAAAAAATTGAGAGTTTGGATTCAGGACAAGTTGAATAAATGGTATTAAGAAGGCAGAGGGCAGGAGGCAGAAGGGGAATCCCCCTAAATTTATTTATGGGGATTTAACAACGGCTTCTGAAAGTAAGGATTTCCCGACTTGAGCAAACTGGCGTGGGCTTGTGACCTTTTGGCAGAGGGAAGAATCTATCCTTGAACCTTCTGCCCTCTGGCTCCTTAGCACTCAGGATTTGGCTGCGTTTTCAATCGCGGCTAACAATGAGCGGAGGTCGTAAGAGCCATCGTGGCGCACACCGTTGATGAAAAAAGTCGGCGTGCCGTTGACCCCGCTCTGGATTCCGCTGAGTAAGTCTTCGCGTATCTTGGCTGCGTGGGCGTGCTCGGCGAGTTCGTGACTAAACCGAGGCACATCAAGACCGAGGTTAGCGGCACATTCGCGGCACATTATTCTATTAGATGTTTGCGATCGAGCGCCTGTTGATGTTCAAAGAGATGGTTGTGCATCTCCCAGAACTTACCTTGCGGCCCAGCGGCTTCTGCTGCTTCTGCTGCCTGCTCGGCGTGGGGATGCACGCTAGTTAACGGAAAGTGGCGGTAGACAAAGCGCATGAGATCCCCGGTCAACTGCTGTAGTTCTTTGACGATGAAATGGGCACGACCGCAATAGGGACACTCATAGTCGCCGTATTTCACGAGGGTGACGGGTGCGTTTTTTGGACCTCGGATATGGTCGCGTTCACCTTCAGGTGTGCCGAAGGCATCGCTAACTGGGAGGCTAAGTTCGCCTGTTGCTGTTGTGATCGTGTTGTCACCTCTTGCTCTCAAGGGAGTGCTTTGGAAAACATTGCGTCACTGCCCTTGCCCGTTGCCCCCGTGCCCGTCACCTAAGTTTACTTTCACAACCTTGTTCCTATCTTCTTCAGCCTTGGGCAGCCTCAGCTTGAGAATGCCATCTTTGTATTCTGCTTGCACCTGATCGTGCTGGACACGGGTAGGCAACGGAATTACGCGCTGAAACCTGCCATAGCGGAATTCGGTGCGGGTGATGCCTCTTTCTTCCGTTTTGATTTCTAATTTCCGCTCACCGGAAATAGATACTGCCTCTGGCGATACCTGCACATCTAGGTCTTTGGAGTCTACACCGGGAACTTCTACCTTGAGATGAACCGCATCGGGGGTTTCTTGAATCTCTGCGGAGGGAATAAAGGCAATGCCTTCCTCTTCTCTACGACCTGTCGGTGCTATTTCATCAAACAAGCGGTTTAACTGCCGCTGCAAACTTTCAACTTCTCGGAAAGGTTCCCAACGAACGAGTGCCATAATTTTAAGTCTCCTGATCATCTATACTTGTTAAGTCTCTTGATGATCTATACTTGGGTGTTTAGAATTCTGCATTAGACTGGGTTTTGTCAGTCGCTGAAACAGCGTTGCTATCATGCCAGTGCTGAACTCTGTTGACACTATAAAAAATAAATATAAGGACTTTCTGAGGAAATTATGATGATTGGGGATTGGGACAAGGCAAAATTGTAAGGGGAAAAACAAATAACTTCCCTTTAACCTTTCTCAGTTACGCCAGTTCGCTCAACGGCGAACATATTCACAAATTTATTAGCAACGGCATCGTATCCCTCATCAAAGGGCAGTTCACGGACGCGCTCCATAATCACCGCACCATTAGCACCAGCATTATCAGCAATGCGACGTAGTGGAGCATAAAGGGCGGGGTGCATCTCACTTTTGCGAATGTGTCAAAAAAGAGTTAAAATGAAAAAGCTAGTAAAATCGTCGTAAAGATTCAGGTCTTTGATTGAGGAATTAGAGAAGGCATGGAAAAGTTACAAATATGGGCAAATATCGCATCACGAAAAAAAGCCATTGCGCTTTTGCCTTGAAAACGACAAGTCTGTATTGCTGATAGT
>NZ_JAUBSX010000149.1:0-6746 GCF_036704885.1 Microcoleus sp. F4-D5
AATTAATAATTAAATGGGGTCGCAAAATCAAAAATAAGGGCAATGCTTGTATCACAGTTTAAATGTGCAACAGCTTATCAAATGTACCATGCCCTAGCTCTATTACTCGTCGCTTTACTATCGAGCACCGCCCAAGAGTCTCAAACCTTTTTTGCAGTCGCTGGATGGGCTTTTATTGCCGGCACGATCGTCTTTTCAGGGAGTTTGTACGCGCTGAGTTTGACTGACATCAAATGGCTGGGTGCAATTACGCCCCTGGGGGGAGTTGCTTTTCTTATCGGTTGGGGATGTTTGGCAGTCGCTGCTTTTAATTTTAAATAGGCAACTGGTAAATTTTGAGGCTATTACCAATTACCAATTACTTAATTATCAAACACATCGCTGGAAAACATCTCTGTCACAGTACGCAAGTAAGGTAAAAATATCATTAAATCTTCAGTAGAAAGCCGATCGGAGATTTCCCAAAACAAAATCAGCAGCATATCCTGCACTAACTCCCAACTTACATGAAGTTTGGGGTACAACATCACGCAAATTGGAAACAATTCTTGCTGTACCGGGCGAATGCTACCTTCCAAAACACACCAGCACAAATAGCTTTGAAAAATCTCGACATCCCGGATACCAGAAATTTTTATCTCTCGATCGCTCAAATAACCGCTCCTGCTGCGGTATCCTTGATGCTGGGAACTAGCCCGATCGTAAACTGCACTAGCAATCTGAGTCGTGTGCTGCAACAAATGCTGAACGGCTAATAGAGCTCTTGAATTCGGGGGTTGATTCGCCGCAGTTTCGTTAATCTCTCCGTAGGGAATGTGCAGGTAGTCTTCTACAACTTTTAAGTATGGTGCAAATTGCGATCGCTCTAACTTTGAAAGACATCCTAACAAGATTTTGCTAGTGTATTGAAACTCCACCGCCACCAATCCCAGCGCTAACGGATCTGTCTCTGAGTATTTCCGCCTCATTTCGATAATATCTTTTCCCACCAACACTGACAAGCGGAAAATAGGTTCTCTATCCGCATAAGCGTCTATTGCTTTTAGATATAACGTGCGAGTGCTGGCGGCAATTTCTAAAGGATTAATTAAGATCGGATCGATCGCGTGCCGTTCTATTTGTTCCCCTAAAACACCTTCTACTCTACTCCAAGCTATCTCGCTGGCTAATTTCAGGTTATCTTTCAATTTGTCAACTATTTTGGCTCGATTTCCCTCAAAGTTGGTTGACTCTGCGCTTGGGGGAATTTGTCGCGGGGCTTGGTTTTCTCCTGCCGCCACTGTACTGTAATATTTTTTTGCCCAGCTAACGGCTAAGGAAGAAACGTTGGCGCCTTTAGCGTCTGGGAGTTTGTGAATGTCCGGTCTGCTAATACCTTGCGACGCCAGACTGTCGCCCTGTGCAAGTTCGTTTGCTGCTGGTAAATACTTTGAAGATATTTGTGAAATACCCGTCATGACAAACCTCGTTTTTTTATGAATTCGCACCCGATCCATTCCCTTAATTGTTAACGTTGCTAACTACAATTTTCTGCATTTCTACCCTGACAGTCATCGGCCATTGTGCTTAAAACTATAGGTCATTTGGCTATACTGCCTGCATTTTTTATAAGATACACGTTAATAGCGTTATTTAGTGTGCTTTAGGACACCATCACGCTGTGAATTTCCAGCATATTTTTTTTCCTGTCGAACCCGCAGAAAATAAATTTAATTTTTCTTAAATTTTCCGGCTTAAAGTCAATATAGCAATCCTAAGTGATTTTCTCGATCTGTAAAAGCTGAAAGTCTTGCTATACAAGAAGTCTAGGAAGACAAGGGGGCGTTGTGTTGTGAGACTCAGATCGGATTGCTATAGTGTTTCAAAAAAAACTGCTTTTTGAAACCTTTTATCTTTGTTTTATATCGATTTTGTCGATCGCCTGACTTTCTTAAATAACCTAGGCTAAAGTACCAGCGAGCGGTGATTTGGATTAATTTATTTCCCTAGCTAAATGAAAAAAGTATTTTGATACTTGCGTTTGTTAGGAAACCGTAACACATTAAACTATCTGCTTTTATAAATAAATAATTAAATTTAAGATGAGAATAAAATTTATCTGCGTTTCCTTAATCCATTGCCAGCGCGGTTTTTTAGCTTTTCCGATCGCCGGCAATTGATCGGCATTTATTCGCTCTCCAAACTACCCTTCAAAACTAGAATCTAGATAGACTCGCCCGATACCTGCTCAACGATATCAACTCCGGCTGGTTCGAGTCCTCCTCCTGCAGAGAGAGCTTGCCGCGATAGCGATAAGATGGGGTTGATTGGGCCGCACGGGCGATCGCTCCTCAAAAACAGCACGGCCACTAGCTCTTTAAGGCTATGCCTTCGGGTAGGATTAATAGGACGAGAGGAAGTGGATAAAATGAGCGCCAGCAGCAATTCAACAGAAATCAAGTTCGGAACCGATGGATGGCGGGGACTGATTGCCCATGACTTTACTTTTGCCAACGTGCGAAAAGTTACCCGGGCGATCGCCAGTTACCTAGAAACCGCTTACACCAAAGACCGCCCAGTTCTAGTCTCCTACGATACCCGCTTTCTGGCAGACGAGTTCGCCCGCACGGCGGCTGAAGTATTGGCAGATTTGGGATGGACTGTGAAAGTGGTCGATCGAGATTGCCCGACACCAGTAATCGCCTACAGCGCCAAGCATTTAAACTCCGCAGGAGCTCTGATGTTCACGGCTTCGCACAATCCCGCACCTTACTGCGGCATCAAATACATCCCCGACTACGCCGGCCCGGCAACCCCGGAAATTACCGATACAATTGTGGCAAATATTGCTGGTGCTTCTGATGCCCCAGCCAAAGGCAGCCACAACGATAAAATTTCCACTTTTGACCCGAAACCCGAATATCTGAAGTTTCTTTATACTTTGATCGATGTGGAGCGGATTCGCTCTGCTAAGTTGAAGGTGAAGTACGACGCGCTTTATTCGACTTCTCGCGGCTATCTCGACGGCGTTTTGGAACACTGCGGCTGCGATGTCGAAAGTTTTCACACCTACCGCGACGTGCTGTTTGGCGGCGGAATGCCCGAACCCAAGGGGGAACAGTTAGTTGAGTTGGTGGAAGTTGTTAAGAAGGATGCGGCGGATTTGGGTTTGGCTACCGATGGCGACAGCGATCGTTTTGGTATTGTTGACGAGTTGGGAAATGTCTTAACTCCGAATACTGTACTGTTGCTGCTGGCGCGTCACTTGGTGAAGAATAAAGGCTTGACTGGGGCGATCGTCCGTACCGTCGCAACTACTCATTTACTGGACAATTTAGCCGCCAAGTACGGTTTAACAATCTACGAAACCGCAGTCGGTTTTAAATACATCGGCGAAAAAATGCGGGAAACTGCGGTGCTCATCGGTGGCGAAGAGTCTGGCGGTTTGAGCGTTTTGGGTCACATCCCCGAAAAAGACGGGATTTTGGCTGATATGTTAGTTGCTGAGGCGATCGCCTATGAAGGCAAACCGCTTTCTCAGTTAGTCGAAGAAGCCATTAAAGAAGCCGACGGCCCCCTGTACAACAAACGTTTGGACTTGCACCTAGAAGAAGCCCACAAAGCAGCAGTTTTGGAATCTTTTACCAAGAATCCCCCGACGGAAGTAGCAGGTATCGGCGTTAAGGAAATCGGCCGCAAAGACGGGATTAAACTTTATCTTGAAGACGGCGGCTGGGTACTGCTGCGGCCTTCGGGAACTGAACCTTTGATGCGCGTTTACCTAGAAACAAATTCTGTGGAAAAAGAAAGCCAAGTTGCCCAACACATGGAAAAGGTAATTTCCCAGTTAGAACCTGTTTAAATTTCTACTTATTCCAACGCGGGGTTTTTCCCCTAGCGCTTGGGATTGTGAGGTGCGCCGAAGCGCACCTTACGTATTTTTGATAACTCTTGCAAAGCCTCTGAACCTGAAGGGGTAACAAGAGAGCTAGGCATTTGTGACAATTTAAGAAAAAGTGCAAATTGTCAAGGGGGTACACAAAAAAATGTAAAATAGGCTGCAACATCTATAGGGCAAGCAGTTGAGCCATAGTTGAACCAGTTATGATTCGCAAAAAAAAATCAACCGAGACCATGCAAAGAAAAAAAATCGTCCCCAAGTAGAAAATGAAGTGATCGCGAATCACCTGGAAGATTTATTAATTCCGGCAATGGCTGCCCAAAAAACTTTTTATCGCCAACTAAATCTAAGAGATAGGATTCTGACACTACCATTAATGATGGCAGCAATCCGCCAGTTTATTATGGCGAGACGTAGCAGGAGTAACAGAATTAACCAGATTATTAAATACTGGAGTTTAGACTAAAAAACGAGCGCATCTAAAAGTAGCTGCCTTTAAATATCCGGCAAGCTGTTACTCAAAAACTCAAGAGGGAGAAGATTAAATAGCTAATTTTGAAGATTTTTTACGCCCTTGAAACCCGTTTTTTGACAGTGGGATAGCACGGTGCCTTGGTACGTACCTTTCCTTTTTCCCAACCGGGGGCTTTTCCCCTATGTTTAGGGATTTTTGTAGGAGTACCAATGTCAACTAAAACCGAAAACATTGATTGGGCAACACGTCCAGGAGTTAAATCGATCGTCGCAGATTGCCAAGGGAGTCTATTCTCGATCACTAAATCTCTAGCCAGCCAGAGTTGCCAACTCATTAATGGCATTAAATCACTCCAACGCTCAGATTGTTCAGGAGTTCTCAAGTTAGGCAATGTCCAATGCAATCGTTGCGAAAGCAAATCGATACCAATGATCGACTCCAAAACGTCGCAAATATTTAAACCAAATAGTTTCTAAGGCTAGAGTTCGTTCTCCAACCCAAGCCAACCATAAGGGTGGAAACGGCTGACCGTTTGACATGGGCTTCATTCTTTCGACCAGAATTAAATTGATTTTCTGTTGGGCCGCACGATAAAAATGTAAGTCCAGCCATTGTCTGATGAGGACTTTTCCCAACTCTGGATGTTCGTCAATTTCAATCGCAGTATCCGCTTGAAGCCAGGTGTTTGGGTCGTTGAGTCTCATTTTTTGCCCGTGTTGCCGTGGTCTACCGCGACCACTATAGGCTGGCGGTGCTGACCATAAGCAGGCATTTTTTCGGACTCTCATTAAACAATCAGCAAGGATGGAAGCTTGCGTTAGCGCCAGCACCCAACTTGCATTCCCATATTCTCGATCTAAAACTGCTAAAACTGGGTTGACGCTCTGTTCACAGACAAGTTTGAGTTGGGAAGCTGCTTGAAGTATGGGTGAAGACCCGCTACTAATTCTTTCATGGAGCAGAGGTAATGCCCAACTTCCTTGTGCTTCTGGTATCCAGGCAATTGTACTGTATCCCTGTCCAACAGTTACGCCCCTCTGATATTCATGAGTTCTGTCTTTTAACGTTTTGGCATCTGGTCTCCCCCATGCAGTGTGGTCGATTGCCACTAATATGTGTTCCGTTGGGGGTGCTTCTTTCTGTAATTGCTCCAGATACAGCAGCATCAGTTTTTTTCGGTCTGGTCTTGTGTCTTGTAACGCTTCGTAGACGCTTGGCCATTGACGATTGAATAATGGATTGAGCGAAAATTCCGCTAAACACGACACATTCCTTGTGGTCATCACTGAATCCATCAGCTCGAATGTTGCATCCTTGGCTCGTACCAATAATTCGTATGCTGCTTGACGAAAGTCCTTTAATCGTTCACTGTTCATTTAAGGAGTGGATAGGTTTTATTTTTCACCCTCATTCTCTCCTTAACGGTGGCTCTAGTTCTTCTTTTGCCACCGTTCTCATCTTTGGTTAGTCTAAACTACAGTAAATAGAGAGGGATTTTTATGGTTTCAGCCACAAGAAATTAGTCAACAAGCATTATCGCTGAGATTTTTAACTTTTCCAGCAATTTTATTTGAAAAAGTATTTAAAGAATTATTGCCTCATTTTCGCCAAAAATGCTTAACAAGAAAATCAAGACCACTACCAGATAGCGTACAATTTGCTTTAAAAAGCTTTGATAATATCTGGATAGCTGATGGCTCAACATTAGAAGCATTATTTAAGAAGCTACAAAGTTTATCAGATGTGCCAATTGGTCAACTAGCCGGAAAAATGGGAGTAATTATAGACCTAGTAACTCATCTTCCCGAAGAAATTTGGTTGGGGGAAAATCCGAAACAAACAGATACTAATTGGGAGGAAAATTTACTAAAAACAGTTAAGCCAAAAACCTTGCTATTATTGGATAGAGGCTTCTATAATTTCGCTTTTTGGTCAAAACTAATTTCTCAATAAATTGGATTTATCACTCGAATCAAGAAAGGTGCATCTTATCAAATCGAGCGGGTATTAACCAATACTTATGATGTCAAAGACATGATAATTCAAATAAGTGCAGGCACAAAACAGACACCAGCTTTGACTATAAGATTAGTACAGATTCGCTCCCAGACTTCCTGGCGTTCTTATCTGACAAGTGTCCGAGAACCTGAAATATTGCCCCCCTATGTAGTAGCAGATTTATATCAAAGACGCTGGCGAATTGAAGACGCATTTTGTACAGTAAAAAGATTATTAAATCTCAGCTATTTATGGACAGGTTCATTAAACGGAATCAAGCTCCAAATCTGGGCTACTTGGCTATTTTATGCGGTTTTATCGCTCTTCCATCACTCTAAGCAGAAGAAAATAAGAAATATTCGGATTCAGTGCTCTCTGGGATAGCACCTCGCA
>NZ_JAUBSX010000150.1:0-6738 GCF_036704885.1 Microcoleus sp. F4-D5
CAGCCAAAAAGCATTGGGCTGACAAGTTTTCACAACTGATTAAAAAATTCGATCGAATATCTGCGGAATGTGGGTTAAAAGTTCGCGATCGCAGGCTTCCCAAAAAAACCCGGTCTCTCGTTGTCGCGATCGAGCGTATACGGCCAAATTACGTCAAGAAACCGGGTTTTTGCGTCCAGGACTGATTGAGTCAAGCAACAGGAGTTGACAAAAGTGCGGGCTGTCTTTTTCTCAGGACTTGCGTACAGACTCTACTTGCAGGGCGATGCACACCGCACCTTACCGCTACAGATAGTGTAAAAAATGATTCCTGGCGCAAGTCCTATTTCTGTAGAATTGCAACCATTTTAGGAAAGCAGTCGTTTTGCCTTTGGCGGAACTGAGCAATTCCGCTATATAGTAATAAGTATCATTTGGCACTCCTCTGTAGCTGCCAAGAGTGCTTTTTACTGATAATCTTTAAATTAAACTATGTCTAAGGTGCGGTGGCTGCTTTTAAGTTCTTTTGCTTCCGGTTTTGGGCTTTGCTCAATCATTTTCGCAATGTTTACGATGACTTCAAGGCTATCGTTTTCGTCTTTTTTTCTCTTTCTTTTAACTTTGGTATTTTTTGTAATTAATCTGCTTTTTGCTTTGCATTATTATACAGCGCTTATCAAGCAGTTGAGTGTTAAAGGTAAAAGAAAAGCTAGAATTTAGCAGTTTTGAAGAAGAATCTGACAAAGGGATAGAGAGTTATTTATGGAAGTTGAAGGGACTCCAGGAAAACGCCTCTGGGTTAGGACAACTATCTAGCTGTAAGCCTTAATTATTTAAGGTCTAATTATTGAGGAGGTGCGATCGTCCTTATAACTCAAACTAACCCGCCCAATTTTCCAGAGGGGACAAAGACTCGCTTGACTCCAGATGAATACTGGGCGATCGAGGAAACAGCCGAAGAAGGTCACGAATATTGTAACGGATAGATTGTCACTATCTCAGGATGTTCCCCCGCTCACAACCGTATTGCCGTAAACATTACGACTTTTCTTAACGAGGCTCTGCGAGACACAAATTTTCAAACCTACAAGGGAGGCTTACGAATTTGGATTCCCAGCTTCAATCATGAAACTTATCCCGGGATCATCCCGGTTTTGCGCTTTTGAGCATCAAACGGATATTGATCGGTATCAGGTACACCGAAGCTTAAGCTGTTGCGCGTTTAAATTGCA
Source organism: Microcoleus sp. F4-D5 (assembly GCF_036704885.1). Lineage (NCBI taxonomy): Bacteria > Bacillati > Cyanobacteriota > Cyanophyceae > Oscillatoriales > Microcoleaceae > Microcoleus > Microcoleus sp. F4-D5. The sequence continues at coordinate 1,212 of NZ_JAUBSX010000150.1, forward strand.
TATTCGGGACGTTGCTCTGAGCAACGTCCCACAATAATTTGAGTGATTTTTGACACACAATTTAAATGGAGAACAGCTTAAGCATTTGATTAAAATTTTCATCAACTACTGCGATTCTGAAATTTTCAACTTTCTATCAATTTGTTTTATTGTCGGATCTACAGATCCCGAATCTCCAAAGCAAACATTTTGTATTGACAATTGCTCGTAGTTAACAATCTGTCGGCGATGCTTCTTCAAATAAGCACAAAAGTTCTGGGCTTGTTTTTGACGGCAAGACTTAAATAAATTGATGCTTTCCTCAACTCATCCAAGGACAGAAACTCCTTACCCAAGGCCTGACTGGGGTTTCTCATCATACAGTTATTAAGTGGGTTAAAAAGATCCGAAACAGCCGATAAACCGAACCCGATTATTATGAAATTTCCGAAATAGCTCAGATAGATGAATGACAGACGGTAGTCGGTAAAAACAACTTGCATTTGGCGGTGGAGATTGGTCAACAAAGCAATAGCAGGGATTATCGCTATTGTAATTGGTTCCCGAAATGCAGAAACATTTAAACCATTATGGCAGATTGTTAAAGGGTGGCAGTGTTGTTTTATGTAACAGATGGCTGTGTGGTTTATCCCCAGTTCCCAAGAGGATGCTGACCGTATAATAAATAAAACATATATGACACGGGTAGAAGGAGAAAATACCACATTCAGACACGATACAGATCGAAGGCAATAGAAAAACTTTAGGTTACTCCAAATCAGTTGAAATGTTAAACCTCTCAGTGAATTTGATTGTTTACTCTCTCAAACATAAAACTGTACCCTACCTTCCTGTATCATGCTATAAATGTGCAACGCCTTTATTTTATCCCTTTTTTCATAGATTTGCTTTCATTGAGATGCACCCGACACAAGTTTGCCAATAAGCGATTGAAATCGGCGGCTTGTCGCCGACTATTATACTAAAATACTGCGTGTGAAAGCTCTTCGGGATTGAGATTATTGTGAATAACTTTACCGTCCCGGAACCAGACAACACGGCGAGTTTGGCGCGCTACTTCCGGTTCGTGCGTTACCATAACAACCGTCATCCCGCTGTCGTTGAGTTCTGTAAAAATATCCATTACTTCTTGAGTAGTTTTAGTATCTAATGCACCTGTAGGTTCGTCAGCCAGCAACAACACGGGACGGTTGACAATTGCCCGGGCGATCGCAACTCGCTGCTGCTGTCCTCCTGATAGTTGATTCGGTCTGTTTTGCAGCCGACTTTGCAGACCGACCTTAGTTAAAGCATCTACTGCCCGTTCGCGTCTTTCTACTGCGGGAATGCCGGCATAAACCATCGGTAACATGACATTTTCTAATGCTGTCAACTGAGGCAACAGGTGAAATTGTTGGAATACAAACCCCAATTTTAAATTGCGAATTCCGGCTAATTCTGCTTCCGGCATTTGGGCGACATCTACACCGTCTAAATAGTAACTGCCGCTCGTAGGTCGATCGAGACAGCCGATAATATTCATAGCTGTAGATTTCCCAGAGCCCGATGCGCCCATAATCGAGCAATATTCTCCCTGTCTTACCGTCAAGCTGACGCCGTTTAAGGCGCGCACTTCGAGGTCGCCAATCCCGTAAACTTTTGTTACCTCTTCTAGACCGACAATGACGGGTTTTGAGAGGACTTGCGGGTCGAGGTCTTGGTAGGTATCGGTTTGTAGTTCAGGCATTTTTTTTCTGTGCGATCGACACAACTAACTACTAAGCTAACACTTCCCGTCTGTTTTCGCGGTAGGAGTGACGGCTGTTGCGAGGCGAATAGACCTCTCCAATAATTCTTGTGGGGTAGGCATCCTGCCTGCCCAAGACTTGCTTTTCTGGAGAGGTTTAATAAACAGAAGCTTTATATTAAGGTCATAGTGAATACTTTGACACCGACCTGGAGGTAAAGTTGGAGTGGAAAAAAAAATCGGCCTTGCTCAATTGGGTATGAAATTTGTAGGGGCAATCCCCCCGTGATTTCCCCACCGCTGACTGTGTAAGCAATTAGAATTACCCCTACAGGCAAAATCATACTTTGATTGAGCAGCGCCAAAAAATCTATACTTAGGAATGAGAATTAAATAACTTACACAAGGAAAGTGGGGTGGGATCTTATAGCCCGCCCTTTTTGGACGGGCTATAAGATCCCATCCCACCATAACAATTAAAATTGTAAGTTATTTAATTTGCGATCCTTACTATTTATGCACCGACTCTCTCTGTAGGGTGCTTGTGGTAGCCCCTGTCAAGGGACGATCGACCTGCTTTAGGTCATGCTACCTGTTGGCGATGACCAATTGACCAATAAACCCAGTTTATTGGTCATCAACTGTTAAACAAGGAAGATTTAACGATCGCCAGCCACCAATTTTCAAAGGTTTGAGGCTCTTCTTCACCACCTTGACAGAGCTTGCTTGAAATAGCAACCCCAATAGGCTAAACTTGTCCCGATCGCCAAACTAACTACAAAGCAATGACTACTTCTGCCGATACAAACCAGACCGAAATTTCCAATACAGTCTCATCGAGTCCACAAATGTTATCTTTCCTCAAAATTGTTGAGTATGTATCCATAGCCGCTTTTGTGGGTGCCTGCATCCTTACCAGAGTTTTTCTAGACAATCAACTTATCTTTATTTTGGGAGCTGTTTTTCTGTCTAGTTTTATTTTTCTGTTCCTGACCAATAGACAATTGGCTCAAAAGTCTAGGAATAGCGCTAATCAGTTAGAGATCCGAAGAAAAGCTGAACTATATAATTATCTGTTAAACCCGGATAATGTTTCGGATAACAATCCGATCACCCCTGTGAGAGAAAAGGCTTTACGATATTCCCAGGAGTTGATTGACGATTATAAAAAAACTCGAGAGACTTCGAGAAATATTTACTATACTTTCCAGTTGGCAACCGTTGTTTTATCGGGAGTCACACCAATCTTAGTGTTGGTAGACAAATTGGAACCAGGTCAATCGTTGCTCAAGTGGCTGCCCGTAATTTGTCCCGCTGTCGCCTCCATAGTCGCCAGTATAGTTACCTCCTTTCCTTTTCAGGAAAATTGGATTGCTGCTAACACGACTGTGGAATTGTTAGAAGCGGAACAGGAGAAATTTGTATTAGGAGTGACTCCAGCTTATCGTTGCTACGATGTAGCCGACGAAGGCCAATATCAACAAATGACAAAAATGGCAATAGAAAACTTTATCAATCAGGTGAATGAGATTCATCTCAAGCAAATCCAAAAACCGGATGATACAGCGTCAAAGGAGCAGAATACAGAGCCAGCTCAATCTACCGAGTCACAACAGGAGCAGAGTTAACGAAGCTGACAATACCAGTAAGCAGGTAGGGTTGAGTGACGCTACCTGCTCTGATACAGTTAAACTTTTCTTCACACATGGCATTGCGGGGCTATAGGATAGCCAAAGACGGGCTCGTCCCCCGTTATTTTACCTTCAAATAGCTGTCTATGTAGCGCTCAAAAGGAATCAAAGGCAAAATTTTTGAGCTCTGATTAAGAAAAATTAAGCGTAAACTGGGTAAGTTAGAGATTTTTGGTAAACACAATTATGACATACGATTACGACTTGTTTGTGATAGGTGCAGGTTCCGGCGGATTGGCGAGTTCCAAGCGAGCAGCATCCTACGGAGCAAAAGTGGCGATCGCCGAAAATGATTTAGTAGGCGGAACCTGCGTAATTCGCGGCTGTGTTCCCAAAAAACTGATGGTTTACGCCTCAACATTTTCGCACCTTTATGAAGATGCGGTGGGCTACGGCTGGAGTCCAGTAGAAAGCAGCTTCGACTGGGAAAAACTCGTCACCACCGTAGACACAGAAGTGCGCCGACTCAGCAAACTGCACATCAGCTTTCTCGAAAAAGCCGGAGTCGAATTAATCTCAGGATACGCCAAATTTATTGACCCCCACACTGTCGAAGTTGGTGACAGAAAAATCACCGCAGCTAAAATCTTAATTGCCGTCGGCGGAGAAGCGCAAAAAGTCCCAATTACAGGCATAGAACACGCGATTACCTCCCGCGAAATCTTCCTGCTAAAAGAGCAACCAAAACGGTTGGCAATTTGGGGTGGCGGCTACATAGGCGTCGAATTTGCTTGCATTATGAACGGGTTGGGAAGCCAAGTAACTCAAATCATCCGGCGCGATAAAATTCTGCACTACTTCGACGAAGAAATTCGCGCTAACGTGCAAGAAGGAATGACTAAGCACGGAGTTGAATTTTTGACAGAAAGCTCGATCGAAAAAATTGAGAAAACCCCAGAAGGTTTAAAATTAACGCTGTCGGGAAAATCCGAAGGAACGCTAATAGTAGACGCGCTGTTGTGCGCTACCGGGCGTCAGCCTAATTTAGAAAAATTGGGTTTAGAAAATGCGGGAGTAGAAACCGATAAAGGTGCGATCGCTGTTACCAAAGACAGCCGCACCAGCCAGCCGCACATTTTTGCAGTCGGAGATTGCACCAACCGCATCAATTTAACGCCAATTGCGATCGCCGAAGGACGTGCTTTTGCCGATACTGAATTTGGGAACAATCCGAGAGCAATCACTCACGAAAATGTGCCGTCAGCAGTATTTTCGCAGCCGGAAGCAGCTACAGTTGGCTTAACAGAAGAGGAGGCTAAAGCCAAGTTTCCCCAATCAACTAAGTGCTATACAGCTAAGTTTAAACCGATGTTTCATTCTTTGACAGGTGCAGATGAAAAGACTTTTGTCAAGTTAGTTGTTGAAACTAATACTGACAGAGTTTTGGGCGTGCACATGGTGGGGAAAGATGCAGGGGAGATTATTCAAGGAATGGCGATCGCTGTTAATATGGGAGCTACGAAGAAAGATTTCGATGCGACGATCGGCATTCATCCCTCGACTGCTGAAGAGTTTGTGACTCTGCGGTAAACAGGGCGAAGCAGCCAGGGACTTAAGTCCCTGGCTAATAGCTAAAGTCGGTTAAAACCGACTCAAGAAAACTATTTTCAAGAACAGGCTCTCGGGCCTGTTCCACACAAAAATTAAATTTTCTGGTTGTGGGGTGGGCGTCCCGCCCGCCCAAAAATACAATTTAGATACAACACAACTTATTAATGAGTGATTCAACCAAACAAAACAAAATTTTAGAATTCTATCTCGGTCAGCAGCCGGATTCGCAAGGTCGGGCGATCGAGGATATTTGGTCGTGGGATTACCAGAAGCTGGAATCCGTACACAATTACATTCAATGGCTGTTTCCGCTGAGAGAAAAGAGTCGCTTTAATTCCAGTGCTCCTATTTTAAATGATGAGATAATTCAAGCTTTTAGAACAAGTGAAGAGTTGAGAAATCGGTTACTCCATTCGTTCAAGGTCATGCTGGCGTTTTACGGTTTGCAATGCCGCGAAGGAGAAAACGCAGAAATTGTAAATTTGGACTTTGGACAAAAGCAAATTGGCTTCGCGAGTCTTTGACGCGAAGTAATACGTATCGATTATGAATAATTAGG
>NZ_JAUBSX010000151.1:0-6074 GCF_036704885.1 Microcoleus sp. F4-D5
AATCTTATTAGTCTTGGTTACTTCATTGGCTAATTCATCCTTGTGTTCCTCTTGGGTCACTTTTTCAGCAATCCCTAACTAATAAATAAGCGGTCACATAAAACCGCTTAGAGTCCAGGCATTAGTTACATCTTTCTTAACAAAAAATGAGTACATCCCGCAAAATCCAGCAGATCGCACTCGTGGCAAGTCTCCTGTGGTCATCTACATCCATAAGCAGCTTTGCTGCTACCAACTCGATTACCTCTGAAAAGTTTCAGTCAGACACGGTAAAACTTCCTGTGGAAAGTATTCCATCTAGGCAGTTAAATTTAACACCAGATACTTATTTAATTGCTGGTGAGATCAGGGATATGATGAGTAGAGTACCTGGGGGATATGCCACGTTCAAAGCATTTGACGAGATATGGAAGAATCCAGCAGACAGGAAGAAAAGATTATTTGATTACTGCAACACTCAAAAAGTGTTATCAGTTAAGCTATGTTTTAGAATGCTAACAGTTTGGGCAGACGATACAGGGGAATCTGCCAACCGTAAGGACTCCGATGAGCTAGACAATATATTTGATGAAGCAAGAAAAATGTAAAGGTAAAATAATCCATAATGCGTGAAAGTGAAATCTCTTTGACTTTGGGAACATTACCAACTTAGTGCTGCTCCATTTCACTGTTCAAAAACTTGAAGAAAAAGCGATATAGCCCACTCGACGGGCGCGATCGCTTTTTTTCGGAGTGCGCAGGCAACGCCCGTCGTAGATTTCGCTTTTTGTTTACGAGAGAGCCATTGATTGAGGTGCTCACATTGATTTTCCTTAATAATAAATAATTAATGTTTTTTAGCTTGTTCAGTTTGAGTAACTAAGGCATAATCTGAGCAACGTAAATTATTCTATTTCCCCTTATCCATAGCCAGTCTAAATTATGTCTGGATACTTTGCCACATCATTGGTGCAGTTCTGCCAATCTTCTGGGCTAGAGATGAATGTTCACTTTTTCTTAGAAGAAAAGCCAACGAGACAAGAGCAGAAATTGAACACTTTAAGTAAGTATGTTCAGAAATATCCCCAAGGATGGAAAAAAAGGTTAGAATTAGCTAATTTGCTTTACCAGATGGGAGACTGGCAACAAGCGGTTGCCGAATATCATCAAGTGATTGAGCGACAACTGCAATTAATGGGTGTGCGGCTGCAACTAGGGAAACTATTGCAGCTAATGAAACGAGAAAAAGAGGCAATAGAAGTCTATGAAAAAGCCTTGTCGTGTTCCGAAAACGAAGCGACTCAGCATCATATCAAGGGATTGATTGCAGTTTGTCGGGGTGAGAGTGACAAAGCAATTATTGCCTTTAATTTAGCAACTCATTTAGAACCTGAAAAAGTCGTTCACCGGCTGGCTTTGGCACAGGTGCATCAGCAGATAGAAAATCATCTTGGCGTGCTCAGTGCTGTGGAGCAAATTTTGGCAATCAACCCAGATGATTTTGTGGCGTTGATTTACAGCCATGATGCGAATCTGGCGGTGGGGGATATGAGCGCCGCAACAGAGCAGTTGAGCAAGCTTATAGCTCTATTTCCGAATGATTTTAGGGTACTCCAACGACAAATTGAGCAACGTCTTCAGATGAGATTAGTTTCTGGTGAAGAGGGGAAACTGACGAAAAAGATGATTACCTCTTTACTGCTACAAACTCCTCATGGGGCTGAGGCTCACAATTCTCTGGGCTATTATCACATTTTCCGGGGAGATTGGCGGCAAGGTGTGGAGGTGTTGGCAGAGTTTACCGCCCAACACCCCAATCATCCTTATGGTTGGTATTACTATGGCTGGTGCTTATACGACACGGGAGAATATCAAAAGGCAGCACACATGATGGCGAATGCTTATCAACTGTATCCCGATGATTGTGCAATTTATCGGGCATTGTGTGAAATTTTACCGGTTGCCAAACGCTGGGAAGAATTGCGTTTTGTGGTAGAACAGATGCTGAAACGATTTCCTGAACGTTGGAGTGTTTGGGCGATTACGGGGCGGGTGTTGGTGGAACACTTCAAAGAGATTGAACGAGGATGTAGTGTTTCTGAGCAGGGCACAAAACTTCAGCCGCAGTTAGTTGATACTTGGTTTCGTCATGGGCGGGTGTTGGCTTTGGCGCTTAAACATCAAGAAGCGGTGGAGGCGTTGGAGAAAGGATGGAAGTTGTTACCAGCGGGAATTTCTCTGCAATTCGTGCCGACGGCGCTGTGGCTGGCGGAGAGTTACCAGGTGCTGGGGGATGTTGGGGCTAGTCAGCGCTGGTGGAAAGTTGCCGGTGAGGGATGTCAGGAATTGAGAGCGTTTAACGGGGCTATGGCTGATTACTGGTTAGGGAGAGCCTTGGTGGGGTTGAAGGATCCGTTGGGAGCGATACAGGCTTATGAAAGTGCTTTGAGTCAGCAGTTGTTGTATCCGGCTCGCGGGGAGGTTGAGAAAAGTTTGCTGCGGTTGAAGGGTAAGAGGGGCAAGGGTTATAGGGGTTGAGGGTGGGTTTTTGGGGAGAAAAATTGCTCGTAACTCGAAAAATTCCCAAATTGGGGTTGGGAAACGTCTAAAAGATGTGGGAAGAAAAACCACTGCGTTATTTGAAAAGTACGAGAAAAAGGAGATTTTTATGGGTGTAGCTTGGATTACAGATATTTACCAGTTTAGTAACAGACCAGTCTTTATGCGATCTCGTGATGATCAGCACAATGGGGTGGTTTATGGTGAAGATTTTAATGACCGAAAGTGGCATCATATACCGAATGGAGTTCACAAAACTAATTATTTTGCTGTCCCTTGGTTTTACTTAAGTGAGAACCATCACTACAAGATTATTAGTTTTTATGAGGAGGTGATGGATCACCCAGATAGCATTGCAGGGATTCGTTTGTATACTACTAAGTTTGAGGGACAAGATAGTATTTTTTATGTAGATCAAATGGGAAAAACATTTGTAAAAACAGCATTAGGTAATGGTTCTGATACTAACTGCAAACTTGTATTCCCCCCTGAAGGTGGGTTTTACATCGAGCCTATCAACACAGGAAATCCCGATCCATTCACTATCTTGGACAAAACAGGAAAAGCTGTACAGGCAACAGTTAATCTGATTTCTCAGATAACACAAACGGTTGCCTCCGCAGCACCTTTATTCATCTAGTGCGATCGCTCTCTTCGTAACGCACCTTCTCATTTGTCGGTGCGATGTCTACAATGCCCTCTCGCCAGAGAACGATCGCGGAAGATAATGAGAGATTGATACCATTTTTTTAAAGTTATGCTAGACTTGTCTCAAAAGTAAAGGAGAATATTAAAATGTCTGGTCGTCCTCATATAACGATTACCGAATCTGTAGAGGTATTGCTAGAGATTCGGAAACACCAAAAAAGAATCTTAGCATATAATAAAATTCAAATGCTTTATTTATTTCAGTCAAAACAAGTAGAAACAGTCCGAGAAGTATCGTCTATTTTGGGCAAAAATGAAACTACTATTCATCGCTGGCTCTTTCAATATAAAGAAGGTGGCATAGAAAATTTGTTAAAAAATCGACAGATTTTTGGCAGACCCAAAAAGTTTTCCGTAGAAGTAGCGGCTTTAGTACAACAAGAATTGAGAGACCCCGAAGGGTTTTCTAGTTATAAAGAAGTTCATCTCTGGCTCTGGTTAATCAAAGAGATACCTAGTAGTTATCAAGCTGTATACTCCTTGGTAAAAGGGGAGTTGAAAAGTAAATTAAAAATCCCAAGACCCCGGAGTAGCGAACAAAAATCAACGGCAATCAATGAATTTAAAAATACACTGCATCAACAAATAAAAGCTTTACTGGTCAAGGTTCCTGAGCAAGTAAAGAAATACAAAAAGTGGATTTTATGGTGCAGTGACGAAACTCGATTAGGACTACATACGATACAGAGGCGAAAGCTGACATTACGGGGTGTAAAACCCGTAGGAAGACATCAATGGAAATTTAAATGTTTCTGGCTTTACGGAGCAGTATCCCCATCTACTGGGAGAAGTTTTTTTTGGGAGTTTTCGCATTTAGATCGAGTTTGTTTTCAAGCATATTTGGAGCAATTGTCGCTTGAATATCCCAATGAATTGCAGATAATTCAAGTCGATAATGCTCCCGGTCATCTTTTAAGCACATCGGAATTGCCAGACAATATTATTTTACTGTTTCAGCCTCCTCATTGTCCTGAAGTGAATCCAACAGAAAGAGTTTGGGAATACATCAAAGAATTTTTAGGTTGGTTAGTCTTTAGTAATCTTGACGAACTCCGCGTAAAAGTTCAGGAAATCTTAGCATCTTTAACGAATCATGTCATTGGTTTTCTTACAGGATGGTCTTGGATTTTACATTCTTTATCTCTAGCACATCTTTAAAAAAATGGTATGAGTGCGATTGCGCGAAGCGCACCAGCAGAGCTGATCGCACTTCTTAGTGATTGTACAAAGGCGATCGCTTTTTCTTTACGGCAGAGCGATCGCTTTGAGGAAATGGGAAATGCGATCTGAAGCGCTGCTGCTCTTCAGATCGCTTTTTATTTACAGGAGAGCGATCGCTCTTTTGTGGAGAGAAGGGCGATGGTGAAACGTCCACTGTATGCGATCGCACTTCTTCCTGATGACAAAAAGGCGATCGCTTTTTCTTCACGAGAGAGCGTAGGCGTAGCCAGTCGTAGACATCGCTTTAGGGAAATTGGAAATGCGATCGCTTTTTTGTCGAGAGAATAGCGATCGCATTCTAATCATTGAACTGGTGTAAAACCATAAGGAGACAAAACTATGTGTACGCGAATACTATGGACAGGAAAGGTTGGTGACAAATCTTCTTCAGTCTGCGGTCGTAATATGGACTGGGGTTTTGATATGGAAGAAAAGCTCTGGGTCTTTCCTGCTGGACTAAAACGGAAAAGTGATGTCAAGGGCAAATTTATAGGGTGGGTCTCAAAATATGGCAGCATTGCTGCTTCTGTGTACGATCAGGGCACAAGTGACGGAATGAATGAAAAGGGATTAGCAATTCATGCTAATTGGCTTACTGAAAGTTATTATGGGGAGCGTGATGAAAGCAAACCAGGGCTTGATGGCAATCGAGGACTGCAATATTTCCTTGATAACTTTGCCACCGTTAGGGAAGTTGTTGAACACTTGGAAAAAAATAAAGATCTGCAATTTGTCCCAACCAAGATAAAAAAGGGAAATGGGGAACAGGAAGTCCAATGCCACCTGGCGATGGAAGATGCTCAGGGTGAGTCGGTCATTATCGAGTATCTTAAAAATGGAGATAGTGTAGAAAGAGACATCTACTACAGTGGCGACATTCTTAATTATTCGATGCAGTACAATGTCCTGACTAATTCTCCTCCCTTCAAAGAACAGCTTTTAAATCTCCAGAAGTACGAAGGGTTTGGTGGTGAGCTAGACTTGCCTGGTACTACTGCTGCTGCTGACCGTTTTGTTCGTGGTGTCTTTTATTTAAAGAGTCTCCCTGAGCCAGCAAACCAACGGGAAGCGATCGCTGGGGTTTTAAGTGTGATGCGTTCTACCGCACAACCGTTTCGAGTACCAGACTCCGGTGCTTATGCCTCATCAACCCGATGGCGTACAGTCGCTGCTCTCACAGAAAAACTCTATCTGTACGAATCATCCCTTTATCCAACTCTGATCTGGCTTGATGCCAAGAAGTTAGACTTCAAAGAAGGCAGTGGTGTTCGTGTCTTCGATCTGGCCAAGAATCGGGAAGCGATCGGTGATGTATCCGAGAAATTGACACCTGCCGAAGATCTGTTTGGGAACAACGTATCCACTGATAGCTTGCACCTCTATGTACGCACCCATATAAGCTAATCGTCATTCATTTTTCTAGTGCGATCGCTTGCTCTTGTAGGGTGCGATCGCTCTCTTCGTAACGCACCTTCTCAATTGTCGGTGCGATGTCTACGAAGCCCTCTCGCTCTCTGAGCGATCGCACTTCTTATACCATTTTTCTAAAGATGTGCTAGAGATAAAGAATGTAAGATCCAAGACCATCCTGTGAGAAAACCAATGAC